>DATFRZ010000078.1:0-5971 GCA_035262885.1 Candidatus Acidiferrum sp. | reverse complement strand
CTTAATGGCCGGCCGGATACCTTCGTCATTGGATATGCCGTCGGCGACGGATGCGCACTCGCAACCATTGATGGAGACGGCAAAATCGATGTCGGTCCTCTGGTGAAGATCGATACAAGCGCGGGCCTGCCTTCGGAGTTGTGCTGGCTCGGCGTCACTCCGGACGACAAATTCGTGTTCGCGACCAACTTCGGCTACAGCTACGTCACCAGCTACCGCATTAACGGCAAAGGGCTCGAAATCGCGAAGGATCCAGCGTGCCCGAAAGTTCCCGGAGATGGCACCGCAAGAGGCCTCAACACAACCGTCACCAGTGGGCCGGCCGATAATTGGGTGACGCCCGATGGTTCCTTCTTGTATCAGATCTATGGGAACGCCGCGAAACTGCTCGGCTATGCCACGCAACCAGACGGCTCCCTCAAGGAAGTGACCAGCGTCCAGATTCCCTACAACAGCCCGCAAGGCTTAACGGGTTTTTGAGTGTCCCTCAACGGCTGATACGATGCAGGGCCGCTGCCGGATTCTGCGAGGCCCGGTGAAGCGGTCCAATTCCGGAAGCGGCCCAATCGCCCGCGCCAGCCCACTATGAAATATTTGGAAACTTCAGTCGTAGCTGCACAAACCCCGGCGGTTTCATCAGACAAAGACCTGCAGAGAGCCGAAGGTTGTTGTCGGATCATACTGGGTGGCTCCGAAAAAGGTACACGCATCATGGACCTTTATCAAAAATCTCCGATTCGGGTTCTCTTCCCAAGGACTGCTGGTGCCAGCGTCGAGGAAGCGGTTATTGTCAATACGTCTGGAGGCATTGCGGGAGGAGATCGCCTGGAAACGAATGTAACTGCAATAGAAGACGCGTCCATTGCGATCACAACGCAAGCTGCGGAGAAGGTCTATCGAGCCATCACGGAATCCGCACACATCCTGACGACGCTGAAAGCTCGCGACACCGCCAGACTCGCATGGTTGCCGCAGGAAACCATCGTCTTCAATCGCGCCCGCGTCTCCCGTGAAACGCGCGTAGAGGTCACATCGGGTGCAGAGCTGCTGGCCCTCGAGTGGTTGGTGCTGGGTCGCGTTGCCCATGGCGAGAAATTCTCCGCCGGAACTATCACGGACCTTTGGCGCATCGTGAAAGACGGAAGACTCGTCTGGGCGGACAGCTTCCGCGTCACCGATGACGTTGTTCCACACCTTTCTCGCAGAGCGCTTTTAGCAGACTGCACTGCCATCGCGACACTGATTTACTTCGGGACTGAACTCCGAACGCGTCTTCAACTGCTGCGCGATCTAGCTCCTTCCCTTGAGTGCCACTGTGCGGCGACGCTGGTTGGTGGGCTCCTGGTCGCCCGTTTTGGTGCTCGAGCCTCTTACGATCTGAGGACTGCGTTGCGTAAAGTGCTCCAGCAATTCGGCAACGGATTGGCTCAAGGGCCTTTCCAAGTGCCGAGGATGTGGTCTTGTTGAGTATGGATTTCACGTTGGAGATGTTGTGAATCTCACACCGCGCGAAAAAGACAAGCTGTTGATAGCGGTGGCCGCGCAGGTGGCACGGGCGCGGCTTGCAAGAGGCGTAAAGCTGAATTACCCGGAAAGCGTCGCGCTGATCACGGATTTTGTACTCGAGGGAGCGCGTGACGGCAAGTCCGTTGCGGAACTCATGGCGGAAAGCGGCAAGCTACTGACTCGTGGTCAGGTCATGGAAGGAATCCCGGAAATGATTCACGAAATGCAGGTGGAGGCGACGTTTCCGGATAATACCAAACTCGTCAGCATTCACGATCCCATTCGATAGGGAGCGAAACAATGGTACCGGGAGAGATTTTAACAGCGGCGGGAGAAGTTGTTCTGAACAAAGGAGCCAATGTCATTTCGTTGAAGGTCGCGAACACAGGCGACCGTCCGATCCAGGTCGGCAGCCACTACCATTTTGCCGAGACCAACGCGGCACTCAGCTTCGATCGTAGCGCGGCGCTCGGGTATCGGTTGGACATTCCCGCGGGAACAGCTGTGCGATTTGAGCCAGGGCAATCGCGGGAAGTCTCCCTCATTCCGTATGAGGGCGCGCGACTGATTTTCGGATTCAATCAGGCGGTCATGGGAAGGTTGGCGACCGCGCAATCGAAGTGAGTCTTGCTTGAGTTCGAGGTAACCGACGATGCCTCACAAGATGAATCGAAGCGCTTATGCGCAAATGTTCGGTCCGACAGTTGGCGACAAAATGCGCCTCGCGGATACTGACCTCGTTATTGAGGTGGAAAAGGATTTCACGACGTATGGGGAGGAGGTGAAGTTCGGGGGCGGAAAAGTCGTTCGAGACGGGATGGGACAATCGCAGCGGACGCGCCGCGAAGGCGCTGTCGATACGGTCATCACCAACGCGCTAATCCTAGACTACTGGGGAATCGTGAAGGCGGATATCGCCATTAGGGACGGCCGAATTGCCGCGATTGGAAAGGCCGGCAATCCAGACGTGCAACCAAACGTTGACATTATTATTGGCCCCGGAACCGAGGTGATCGCCGGAGAAGGAAACATTGTGACGGCCGGCGCAATCGATACGCATATCCATTTCATTTGCCCGCAACAGATTGAAGAAGCGCTGTTTTCGGGCGTAACTACAATGATGGGCGGCGGAACGGGACCGGCAGCCGGGACAACCGCCACAACGTGCACACCAGGCCCATGGCACATACAAAGGATGCTGCAGGCGGCGGACTCCTTCCCCGTAAATTTGGGATTTTTCGGAAAAGGTAACGCAAGCTCACCCGCTGCCTTGATGGAACAAATCGAGGCCGGAGTTTGCGGCTTGAAGCTCCACGAAGACTGGGGCGCGACTCCGGCCGCGATCGACTGCTGCCTTTCCGTCGCCGACGACATGGACGTCCAGGTCCTGATCCATACCGACACGTTGAATGAAAGCGGCTTTGTCGAAAACACGATTGCCGCGTTCAAGGGCCGGACGATCCATACATTTCATTCCGAGGGCGCGGGTGGGGGCCATGCGCCGGACATTATTAAGGTGTGTGGCTCCCCGAACGTGATTCCCGCTTCGACTGGCCCGACGCGTCCCTACACCGAGAACACACTTGAAGAAGCGCTCGACATGGTCATGGTGACGCACCACCTGGACCGCCGCATCCCCGAAGACCTCGCGTTCGCAGAAAGTCGCATCCGCAAGGAAACGATTGCAGCGGAGGACATTCTTCACGACCTCGGCGCAATTTCGATTATGTCGTCGGACAGCCAAGCCATGGGCCGCGTCGGCGAAGTGATTCTTCGAACGTGGCAGACGGCTGACAAAATGAAAAAACAATTCGGACGGCGACCCGAAGAAACGGGCGGTAATGACAATTTCAGAGCCTGCCGGTACGTTGCAAAATACACAATCAATCCAGCGATTGCGCAAGGCATTTCAAATTACGTTGGTTCGATTGAAGTCGGCAAACTCGCGGATCTGAGCATTTGGAGTCCGGCTTTCTTTGGCGTCAAGCCAGCCCTGGTCTTGAAGAGCGGAATGATTGCAGCCGCAATCATGGGCGATCCCAACGCATCCATTCCAAATCCTCAGCCGGAATATTATCGGCCGATGTTCGGGGCGTTCGGCCGCGCCATGACGGAAAGCTCGGTCACGTTCGTAAGCCAGGCGTTGGCGCAAAACGGTGGGTCACTCGGACTTGCAAAGAAGCTCCTCCCAGTAAGCAACACCCGAACGATCGGCAAGCGTTCCATGATGCTCAATGACGCGACGCCGCGCATGGAAGTTGATCCAGAGACGTATGAAGTGCGCGCCGATGGCCGCTTGCTTACGTGTGAACCGGCAAAAGTATTGGCATTGGCCCAACGTTATTTTCTGTATTGAGGACGGATCATCATGCGTAACGCCTCCATTCATCGCTTTGCCGGGCACTGGCCGGAAGAAAAAGCCGCCGACACTCTGACGCTCGATTTCGACGCGCGCCACCGACGGCGCATTCGCCTTACGACAGACCATGGCGAGGACGTCCTGCTTGATCTGCCCAAGACGGTCGCCATGGCCAACGGCGACGGACTCCAACTCGACGACGGAACCTGGCTCAGGATCACTGCCGCTTCCGAGTCACTAGTGGAAGTGCGACACAAAGATCGCCATCGGCTGATGCGGCTCGCCTGGCATCTTGGAAATCGCCATCTCCCCACAGAGATTTGCGAAGACTCCCTACGTATCCGGCCCGACCATGTGATTGAAGAAATGCTCCAGGGCTTCGGAGCCAGCATCCATAAGGTCCATGCCGCTTTTCAGCCAGAAGGTGGCGCCTACCGTGCCGCCCACAATCACGATCATCACCATCACGACGGCCATCATCATGATCATGAAAACGATGCACACCATCACGCGTAATGGGTTTCATTCCGTCCAACCGCTTGCGCTCCTGCGATTGCAGACCTGGCTTTCGCCGGCTTTTCCAACTGGTTCCTATAGTTATTCGCACGGACTCGAATGGGCAGTCGAGGCAGGGTCTGTACACAACCGCGCGAGCCTTGTTGATTGGCTGGGGGCCGATCTTCGTTACGGCTCGGGGAGAAATGAAGCCATCTTTTTCCGCGGAGCCTGGTCCTCCGCTATGCGTGGCGATCGATTCATGCTGCTCGAAATTGCCGAACTTGGCGCAGCACTTCGCGGCACATCCGAATTCGCACTCGAAACGGCACAGCAGGCTGCCTCTTGTCGCTCAATCCTCAGCCAAGTGTGGCGCGATCCCCTCTTGGATGAGATTGCACAAACGCTTGCCGACCACTGCATACCGCTTTCGTTGGCGCTAATTCTTGGCATCCATTGTGCGAAACAAGAAATTCCGCTGGTGCTCGCCTTGCCCGCTTTCTTGCAAAGCTATGTCGCCAATTTGGTTACTGCAGGCGTGCGTCTCGTCCCTCTTGGCCAAACTGATGGGCAGTCCGCGATTGCTGCACTCGAAGACACAGTGCTCGCGACGAGCGCGGATGCGGCAACGGCGACCATCCACGATCTTGGATCCGCTGCTTTCATGGTGGACCTCGCTTCTATGTCTCACGAAACTCAATACACGAGGTTGTTCCGCTCATGAATCGCACAGCTGCGGCACTTCAGCAGAGTCACCCACTCCGCGTCGGTATTGGTGGCCCGGTTGGATCGGGCAAAACCGCTCTCGTCGAAGCGCTCTGCAAGCGGCTTCGCGACGACTACGATATTTATGTGATTACCAATGACATCTACACGAAAGAAGACCAGCTCATTCTCACGCGTGCCGAAGCTCTGCCCGCAGAACGGATCATGGGTGTCGAAACAGGAGGGTGTCCGCACACCGCCATTCGCGAAGACGCCTCCATGAACCTCGCGGCGATTGAGGAAATGAGCCGCAAATTTCCGCACGCGGAATTGTGCTTTGTCGAATCGGGTGGCGACAACCTGGCAGCAACCTTTAGCCCCGAGCTGGCCGACCTGACCATCTATGTCATCGACGTTGCGGAGGGAGAAAAAATACCGCGCAAGGGTGGCCCCGGAATTACGCGGTCCGATCTCCTTGTGATCAACAAAATCGATCTGGCTCCGTTGGTGGGCGCAAATCTTGAAGTGATGAAAGCGGATACGCTGCGAATGCGCGCGCAGCGGCCTTTTGTTTTTTCCAATTTGAGAAGCGGCGAAGGCGTCGAGCAGATCGCGAGCTTCGTCATTGAAAAGGGCGGACTCGCTTTTCATGCAGCGTAGGATTCATACGCCCGAACAAATCCATCGACTGAAGGAGGTTCCGATGTCTGAGAGCCGAGAACGTGTTCATATAGAGGATGGGCCTAAGAGAGTACGAACATACTTTGGCGGAAAGCTCATCGCTGACACGAAGCGCCTAAAGCTCGTGTGGGAGGTTCCTTACTACCCCGCGTACTACTTCCCGCTGGAGGACGTATGCATGGATCTCCTGACTCCGAACGGGCGCACGCAGCACTCACCGAGCCG
>DATFRZ010000077.1:0-20963 GCA_035262885.1 Candidatus Acidiferrum sp. | reverse complement strand
GTGGCAGGGTTAAAGCTTACTGCAATCATCTTGCGACCCCGCTGAATGAAGAAGATCTGCCTGCCGTCGTGGCTCGTTCCATAACACGCCAGGCGCCCGTGCTGAAGAATCCCTATCCAGCGACCGATGAAAACCTGCTTGCTGGGCTGAAAGAGTTTCACAACGATTGCGACGGGTGTCATGGAACCGGCGCAAAGAAGAGCATCTGGGGAACTTCTGATTTTTATCCGCGCGTGCCGCAATTTGGGTTTGATCCACCACGCTTGTCGGATTACCAAATCTATTGGGTGCTGAAAAACGGCGTACGGTACAGCGGCATGGGCGGCAATGATCCGCTCATTTCCGAGGAGCACGCCTGGAAACTTGCCCTGTTTTTGAGCCGGTTGGACTCCCTGCCACCTCCGGTGGAAACCGAATGGCGCAAGCAGCCTAAATAACGCGGCCGGCGTCCGTTCTTGCGCTTTTCCTTGCATGGGTTTCCCGCTATTCTTGCGCTTCAACCTTCCACGAGGTGCAAGTGATGGATGCCAACTGTTTGTTTTGCAAGATCGGGGAGAAGCAGATTCCGTCGAAGATCGTATACGAGGATCCGGAGCTGTTCGCATTTGAGGACATCAGCCCGCAGGCGCCGACGCACATCTTGATTTGTCCGCGCAAACATTTCGAATCGCTCACGGAAGCGAGGACAGAAGATCAAGCGCTCCTGGGAAAGCTGCAGCTCGTGGCGGCGCAGTTGGCACGAGAGCGGAAACTCCTCGCGGGTTACCGGACAGTGCTGAACAACGGCGAAGGAGCGGGGCAGTCGGTGTTTCATCTGCACTTGCACCTGCTAGGCGGTAGGCCGTTCCGGTGGCCCCCGGGATAAGGCAGTTCTTTGGTCCTTCGTTATCAGTGGTTAGTTGGAACCTCCTTTTTTTAGTTCACATTGAACGATGACAGCTAGACGACCGCGGCATGGAACCACGGCTCGTGGCAAGACCATTTTGTACCTACCACTCTCAGGTAGAGGTCGAGAATATCCCTGCATGCAAATAAAAATACGCCGAGCGTGCGCGGAAGACTTGAAGCACATTCTGCACCATCGCGTCGCCATGTTTGAAGAAATGGGATTTCGCGAGGCTGCCGTTCTCGGTCAAGTGGAGGCTGCTTCGCGGAAGTACTTCGCGGAAGCCCTTTGGGCTCAAACGTACCTGGGTTGGATCGCAGAAGACTCGGGCGGGCAGGTGGTTGGAGGCGGCGGGATCGTGGTTGCTGCCTGGCCCGGCTTTCCCGGAGAGAATCAGGCGAAGCGGGCGTGGATTCTCAACATGTACACCGAGCCGAGAGTGCGGCGCCGCGGAGTTGCCAGAGAACTGATGAAGGCGATGACTGAGTGGTGCCGAAGTGAGGGCTACGGATCGGTTTCTCTACATGCGAGCGAGGCGGGACGCCCGCTGTATGAGAGCATGGGATTCCAACCGACTAACGAGATGAGGCTTAAGCTGGGCTGAGCCTCACTAGTCCATCGCAGGAAGATTGATCACCGTCCTCATGTTTAGCACATTTCCCGGGAAATGGTTTCGGAGGCGCTTATTTCGCTACGCGGAAAAGGCACGAGGAGCAAGCGGCGGAATCACTGGAGAGGCCAAGGAAAGTTCTCCGATCCTCTTTCGGCAAGCCTTATAATCTCCCGCGATGGGAGGCTTCCTTGTTGAAGAGAGTGATGATGCTTGCGGCATTCGCCGCATCGGTTTCAGCGCGCGTGCCTGGTCTCGTTGGCGCAGAGCAAAATTCGCAGGAGAAAGAGCAGATTCTTTGGCAGAAACTAGCGGCTACGGTCAATGAAGTGGATGGCAAACTCGATGGTGTGCTGGCGGTGGCGATTTTGGATTTGTCCTCCGGACAGAAATATTTGCTGCACGCCGACGAAGTGATGCCCACGGCAAGCTCGATCAAGATCGCAATCCTTGCGGAGCTATACCGGCAAGCGCAACAAGGCAAGGTCAAGCTGACGGATTTTTACACGCTGCAACAATCGGATCTGGTGGGTGGAAGCGGAATCACCGGCGTGCTGACGCCGGGAATGACCAAGCTGACGCTGCGGGACGTGGCGGGGCTGATGATTTCCGTGAGCGACAATTCGGCAACGAACGTCGTTATTGACCGCATCGGAATGGACAATGTAAATGCGCTGCTCGATTCGCTGGGACTAACGCATACGCGCTTGCGGCGGAAAATGATGGATATCAAAGCGGCCTCGGAAGGTCGCGAAAACGTGGCCACGCCGCGCGAAATGATGCTGCTGCTCGAAAACCTTTATCGCGGAAAGGTTTTGAACAAGCAGATGACGGAGGACTTTTTCAATTTGCTCAGCGTGCACAAGGAAAGCTACATTCCGCGAAATTTACCGGAAGATTTGAAAGTGGCGAACAAGCCCGGCGAGCTGGAAGGCGTGCGGAACGATTCCGGGATTGTTTTTACGGGCAAACGGCCTTACATCATCAGCGTGATGACCACGTATTTGCGAAGAGAGCGCGACGGCGGCGAAGCGATTACAAAAATCTCCGATGCCGCTTACCAGATGTTCGACCGCCTGAGCCGTGCGTCGGAGTTGGGGCGCGTTGTTTCACCGCACGACACGGGGAATCCCTAGAGCCTATCGTTGCGCTGCCCGGGGTCTTAGGGAGCCACTACGTCCTTCAGTTTTGTCTTCACTTGGACTGCCGAGAGGCTTGAGGCATCCCAGCCGCCGCCGAGTGCTTTGATGAGCAAAACGCTGGTGACCAAGCGCTGGCCGCGAATCACCGCTAGCTGCTGTTCGTTGTTCAGCAAAGTCTGCTGCGCGGTGACGACGTCGAGGTAACTGACGAGCCCCCCGGTATAGCGATCCGTGGAGATATTTAGCGTCCGCCGGGCCGCGTCTACAGCTTGCTCCTGCGAATGAAAGGCCTGGTCGAGCACGATCAGGCCGGTCACATCGTCCTGCACTTCGCCGAAGGCACTGAGAACGGTGTTGCGATATCCAGCGACGGTGGCATGGTAACCGGCCCTCGCGAATTGGGTTTGCGCGCGGCGAGAACCGCCGGTAAAGATGGCTTCGGCGGCGTCGGCTCCTACGGCCCAGACCGTACTCTGCACATTCAGGAGCTTGGCAATGTCGGCCGCCTGCCATCCGCCACTTGCAAAAAGATTCAGCGAGGGAAAGTAAGCGGCGCGCGCAATGCCGATTTGCGCGTTGGCAGCAGCCATTTGACGCTCCGCTTCGGCGATGTCCGGGCGGCGCTCGAGAAGGTCCGATGGCAGCCCGGCATCGAGCGCGGGTGGCTCGGCGTTCAATTCCTTTGGCGCAAGATGGAAATCCGGAGCGGGTTTCCCGAGCAGAACGGCAATCGCGTCCTCAAACTGCTTTCTTTGCTGCTGAAGCAGGATGGCTTGTGTGCGCGTGGTGTTGAGAAGCGTTTCTTCCTGAGCGACATCGAGGCCGGAAGCAACACCGCCTTTGTGGCGCGACTCCACGAGTTGCAGGCCCTTTTGCAAGGTCTCGACGGTGCGATTCAAAATGCCCAGCTCGGTATCGAGTTGGCGGACCGTGAAGTAATCTGCCGCAAGCTCGGAAGTGATGACCAGACGGACATTTTCCAGATCCGCGGCACTTGCCTGATAAGCGGCCTGCGCCGCTTCGATGCTGCGACGGCGCCGGCCAAACAGGTCGACTTCATAGCCGGCGGTGAACGGCAAGGTGTAGCTGTTCTGGGTTATCGCGGAGGTAACGGGAAAAGATCCACCCGCAGGGCGGTTTCCGGAAAGGCGCTGGCGCTCTGCCTGAGGCGCTGTGGATAGCGTTGGAAACTGCGTGGCAATTTGCACCGCCGCGGAGGCGCGCGCCTGCTCCAGGCGAGCGGCGGCAACTTTGATGGTTTGGTTCGCGTCCAGAGTTTGCTTTACGAGAGCGTCCAGTTCTTCGTCGTGGAAAACGCTCCACCATTCGCCCTTGGGCACGCCGTCTTTGGGCGCGCCCTCGCGCCAGGGCTCCGAAACGTCCCACTTGGCGGGCACGGGAACGGACGCGCGCTGATACTTTGGTCCGACGGTGCAGCCGGCAGCGAAAACGCAGACAGCGATGCCATTCAGGACCGCAGCTTTTTTCATACTTCGCATTATTGTTTGTTGGAAGCTGGCCTTCGCGCGGATACTTGTGGCTTGCCGGGAGCGGCCGCGGGCGCAGCATTCTGGGCCACTTCTTTCACGCGAACTTCCTGGCCTTCGTCGAGCGAGTCCGCAGGGTTGAGGACGATCCAGTCAGAGTCTTGAAGTCCCTGCAAGACTTCGAGCGAAGTGCCGTAGTCGCGGCCGATGGTCAGAGGGCGCAGGTGAACTTTGTGATTTGCGTCCACGACCAAGGCGCGAAGCCCTTCCGAGCGAAACAAGAGGGCGTTGACGGGAACGGACAGGCGAGCGGTGGTTACTTTCACGCGCAGATGCACCTGCGCGTAGCCGCCGGGAAGAAGCGCGCCGTTATGGTTAGGCACGTCCACTTCGGTGAGCAATGTGCGCGTGGTCAGATCAATGGCCTCGGCGTTGCGCACGGCTTTGCCTTCAAACTGCTGACCGGGATACTGCGTAAGCTCGAGATAGGCGCCCAGCCCGGCGTGAACCGAAGGTGCCGACGTTTCCGGAACGTTGACGTAAACACGAATAGGGTCGGTCTGCGCCAGAGAAAAGAGCAGCTGCGACGAGCCGCCGTTCCCGGCATTGATCAACGTGCCGATGTCCACGTTGCGCTTCGTGATGACTCCGCTGAAGGGTGCGTAAATGTGTTTGAAGGATTCCAATTCCTCGAGGCGGCGAACGTTGGCCTCGGAAGACTGGACGGTTGCCCGCTTCGCTTCGAAATCGCCCGTTGCATTGTCCACTTCCTGTTTGCTCACGCCGTCGGTCTTGATGAGTTCGGCGTAGCGCGTCGCGGTAATTTCAGAAAGATGGGCGTTGGCTTTCGCCGTGTTGAGATCGGCGCGCGCCTGGGAGAGTTGCTGGTCCACTTCTGGCGTGTCGATGTCTGCGAGCAGGTCTCCCTTCCGAACGCGGCTGCCGATATCGTGATACCACTTCTGCAGATAGCCGCTGGTGCGCGCGTAAATAGGGGATTCCACGTACGCTTGCAGCGTCCCGGGCAGGACCAGGTCTTCCTGACCCGCTTCCGGCGTGGGATGAATCACGGCCACCGTGGGAATCGCCAGCGTTTCCGTTTCCTTGGCCAGGGCCTGATATTGCGCGCGGCGCTCGAACAACGTGAATCCGCCAAAGACAACGAGCAGAATCACGAAGAACAGGAGCAAGGTGAAAATCCGCCTGCCTCTGCTGTACTGCGTTTCCTGATGCTCAGAATCCATCGAAACACCGCCTCCCATCATGGCCCAAACGACCGCTAAGTTCCATCCCGAACAATCTCAAGGCGTGACCGGCTCCGGTGGCGGCTCGTAGCCAGGCCGACGCGTGCGCCGCCCATGAATCATCGAGAAAATACAAGGGACGAAGAAGAGCGTCGCGAAGGTAGCAAAGAGCAGTCCGCCGATCACGGCGCGCCCCAGCGGCGCGTTTTGCTCTCCGCCTTCTCCCAAACCCAGCGCCATGGGTACCATGCCGATCATCATGGCCAGCGCGGTCATCAGCACCGGGCGGATGCGCACAAAACCTGCTTCGAGGGCCGCCTCCCGGGCGCCTTTGCCTTCATCCATTTGTTCGCGCGCGAAGGAAACCATGAGGATGCTGTTAGCGCTGGCCACGCCCATACACATGATTGCACCGGTAAGCGAGGGCACGTTTAAAGTGGTGTGCGTGAGCAGTAGCATCCAGCAAATGCCGGCCAAAGCGCCGGGCAAAGCTGTAATGATAATGAAAGGATCTAGCCAGGACTGAAAATTCACGACGATGAGGAGGTAGGCGAGAACGATCGCGCCGAGCAGGCCGTAGCCCAGCCCCGCGAACGATGTCTTCATCGTTTGTACCTGGCCGCGAATCAAGATGTGGCTGCCCGGTGGCAGCCCATTCTTTTCGATGGCCGCCACTTGCTGTTCCACTTGGTCGGCTACGCTGCCGAGGTCGCGGCCATCCACGGCCGCATACACGTTAATCATGGGCACGCTGGTGTAGTGAGAGACTTCCGCCGGGCGCGCCGTCGTGTGCGTCTGAACAAGATTTCCCAGAATCTGGGGCGCGGCCCCCGGAGCGCTTCCGTTGATAGGCGTATTCTGCAGCGCCTGGTAAGAATCTACCCGGTACTGCGGCTCCTGGACGGCGACGGAGTACTCGACGCCGTTTTTCGGGTCCAGCCAAAATGCCGGGGAGGTCTGGAAACTGGAGCTTAGGGAAACGAGGACGTTTTGCGCGACGTCGCGCGACTGCATGCCCAGAGCCTGTGCGCGCGCCCGATCCACTTCCATAAACAGTGTGGGATCGTCAAACGCCTGGTGAACGTGGACGTCCACAGCGCCGGGAATGTGACGAATCTGGCTGGCAAGCTTTTCTCCCACGAGATAATTCCCCCGTTGATTCATGCCGGTGATTTCCACATCAATGGGCGAAGGCGTGCCGAAATTCAGGATCTGGGTGACGATGTCGGCTGGCTGGAAGAAGAACTGCACGCCGGGAAAATCCTGCGGCAGCTTCTGCCGCAGGTCGTTGATGTATCCGGCAGTGGACTTGCCGCGTTCTTCTTTCAGTTGCACGAGAATTTCCGCGTCGGATGTCCCGATGGTGCCGGCGTTGCTGTACGACAGATTGATGCCGCTGTAGGGCACGCCGATATTGTCGAGAAGCGTGGTGATTTCTTCCTTCGGAATGGTTTCGCGAATGGCGCTATTCACCTGGTCCGCGAGGCGTGCGGTTTCCTCAATGCGCAGGCCAGTGCGGGCGCGCATGTGCAGGCGAATCTGCCCTGCGTCAACTTTGGGAAAGAAGTCTCGGCCGAGAACAAAAATAAGCGAAATGGAAAGAATGCAGAATCCCAAAAAGCTGATGGTGAAAAGACGAGGAAAGTGCAGCGCCGTGTGAAGCGCGCTCCGGTAGGATTCGCGGAGTTGCTCGAATTTCCTCTCGAACCCTTGCTGATACCGGCGGAAGAAGCCCATGCTCTCCCCGGCGTGCTCTTCGGCGTGATACTCATCTTCGGCGCTCAGCAGATACATGGCCAGGGTCGGAACGATGGTTCGTGACCACATGTAAGAAGCCAGCATCGCGAAACTCACGGCTTCCGCCAGCGGCACGAACAGATACCTTGCCACGCCCGACAGGAAGAACATGGGAATGAACACGATACAAATGACGAGCGTAGAAACGAACGCAGGCACGGCGATCTGCTGAGCGCCGTCGAGAATGGCTTGCACGGTGTCCTTACCCATGGCCAGGTTGCGATTGATGTTCTCGATTTCCACCGTGGCGTCGTCCACGAGGATGCCGACGGCGAGGGCCAGGCCACCCAGTGTCATGATGTTGATGGTCTGGCCCAAGGCGCTAAGACAAAGCACGCTGACCAAAATGGAGAGCGGAATCGAGACGGCGATGATTAGCGTGCTCTTCCAGTTGCCGAGGAAAAGCAGAATCATGATGGCCGTCAAGCACGCTGCGATCAGAGCTTCACGCAGCACGCCTTGAATGGAAGCCCGGACGTATAGCGACTGGTCGAAGAACAGGTTGACCTTCAAGTCTTTGGGGAACGACCCTTTGTTGTACTCGAGCATCCGCTTCACGCCGTCCACGATCTGGAGCGTCGAGGCGCCGCCGGTCTTGTAAATGCTCATAAGCACGCCGCGCTGGCCATTGGCGAGAACGATGTTGGTTTGCGGCGAGAAGCCGTCGCGAACGTGGGCCACATCCTTCATGTAAATGGTCGCGCCGTTGGTGGTTTTCACCGGCAGGTCGTTGAGTTCCTCAACGGTTTGAGGGCTGCCGTTCATTTCGACGGTGTATTCGAGTGGCCCAAGCTTGGCGGTGCCGGTCGGAAGAATCAGGTTTTGCGCATTCACCGCGTTGACGATGTCCACTGCCGAAAGGCCTTTGGACTGCAACGAGGCAGCGTCAATGTCGACGCTGATAACCCGCTGCTTGCCGCCGTACGGAAAAGGCGTGGCAGCCCCCGGGATGGTGGCGAGTTGCGTGCGGATAAAATAGTTGCCGAAGTCGAACAGCTGCTGCTCGCTCATCGTGTCGCTAGTGAGACCGATTTGAATGACGGGCACTGTCGAAGCGGAATAGATAATCACCAGAGGCGGCGTCGTTCCAGGAGGAAGAAATCGCAAGAAGGTTTGCGAGATGGCCGCGGTTTGGGCCAGAGCCGTCTGGATGTTTGCGTGGGGCTGGAAGAAAACCTTGATGACGGCAATGCCGTTTAGCGATTGCGACTCAATGTGCTCCACGTCGTTCACGAGTGTGGTCAGGCCGCGCTCGACGTTCGATGTGATGCGCTGCTCCATCTCCTGCGGTTGCAGGCCGGTGTAGGTCCACACCAGGCTGATGACCGGGATGTTGATTTCGGGAAAAATGTCGGTGGGCGTTTGCCTCAACGCCACGGGCGTCAGCATAATAATGACAAGCGCCATCACCACGAATGTGTATGGCCTGCGCAGTGCTAATCGGACAATCCACATAAATCAGTCTCTACCTGCGGGTTCGCGTTTATCTTGAGGGCTCACTTCTATCTTCAAAACTGACTTCCCCGCCACAAGGAGGCGTCCAGCGTGCCGATTGACGTTAGATTCGCGAAACCAATGGTTCGGGTACGTTTCCTTTGTTAATACCGCGTATAGGGAAAACGCATCCTCTAGCCCAGACCCTTTTCCGCTGGTCGTTCCGTGGCCGGCGAATAACAGAGGAATCTGCGGGTCAACTCCTGCATGCCCAAACGATTAGAAAGCGTGCAGGGCGTCCCCCACACGGGCCACGTGCCCATTCGATGCGGGCATTCTGACACCGGGCATATGAAAAACCCCATCCAATTTGGAACGGGCTTTAGACGAATCGTCTCCGCAAAAAGCAGCCAACCGAGGACGGTCGGCGGATCAAGTCAAAACCGGCGTTGCCGCTTTTTCCCAGATGCTATTTGTGGGTCATGGTGAAGACGCCGTCCCACGCCGTCGGCGGCTCTTCGAAGAGATAGTCCTGGCAGCGTTTCCAGTAGGCGCGCGAGGGGCCGTCGCCAGGCCATTGATCAAGGATGCTCTGAAACACGTCTTGGGCGGCTTGCCATTGGCGCTGGCAGTAGAGCGCGCGAGCTTTTTGGAAAAGATCGAGGCGCGTGCGAACTTCTTCGGGTGTGCCGTAGACGGAGTTTTCACCCGTGCGGCCGATAAGTTCCGAGATGGTGACCGGCTGGAGCTTGCCCTTGACGCGAATCAAATCGAGTTCTCGGAACACGAAGCCGCTGTCTTGGGCTTCCTCGTAAGTGGATTCATTCACGATGATGTGCGTGCCGTAGTCCTTGTTGAGCCCTTCGAGGCGAGAGGAGAGGTTCACGGTATCGCCCAGCGCCGTGTAACCATAGCGCAGAGCGGAGCCCATGTTGCCAACGCTGGCCATGCCGGTGTTCAGGCCAATGCCGATGTCGAGATGCGGTTTGCCCTCAGCCTTCCACTTTTTTTGCAGCTCGCGGACGCGGTCCATCATTTTCAGCGCAGTCTTGCAGGCCTTCGCGGCATGACCGGGTTCTTCGTAAGGCGCCCCCCAGAAAGCCATCAACGCGTCGCCGATGTATTTGTCGAGCGTTCCCTGGTGATCGAAAACGAGACTGGTCATGTCCGAGAGATACTGGTTGAGGAAAAGCGCCAGTTCCTGCGCGTCGAGCTTTTCGGAAATGGTGGTGAAACCGCGAATGTCACTGAACATAACGGTGATTTCAGTTTTCTTCGGCTCGACAAGCTGAGGATTGACGAGCAGACGCCGAATGACTTCGGGGCTCAAATACTGCCCGAAAGCGCTCCGCACGCGCCGCTTTTCTTTTTCCTCGAACAGCGAGCGATAGAGAGAAACCAGTAAGACGTTGGTGGACAATGTCAGCGCGGGCACGAGCAGGTTCAGCCACCAGCCGTGCAGGAATGCCCAGTAGTTGGCGGCGACCATGGGAACAAGAAGCGCCAATCCGAACCACATCCACCGCGGCGTGACCAGCGCCATCCAGATTCCCAGGGGTATCCCGAAGAGAAAAATCAGCAGAACATCGAGCAGCGCCTGCCTCCCGCCTCTCTTTAGAAAGCGGTCGTTCAAAATGTTGTCGATCACATTGGCGTGGATTTCCACTCCGGGATAGTCCGTGCCGCCATAGGGGGTGCCCCGAAGGTCACCGATGCCGGTGGCCGTGGCTCCCACCAAAATGATTTTTCCGCGAAAGGTGCCCGCTGGGAATCGTTTCTGCAAAACGTCCACGATCGAGTAATGCGCGAACGTACTTGCCGGTCCCTGGTAATTGATCATCATCTGGCCCCGCCCATCCGGATGCAGCATCAATGATTGGCCGAAGCGAATCTCGATGATGCCCTGCGGGCCATAGATTACGTCCATATCTTGTGACGGTGGGCCGAAGAACGCCCGGGCGGCCATCAGATCCAGTGAGGGGTAGATGTCCCACTCGTCCGGATTCTTGCTGCGCCCGTAGGGAAGCAGCAGGGTAGCGCGGCGCACGATTCCGTCATCATCCGGCGGGGCATTGAAAAAACCCGTCCAGGAAAAATCTCCATTGAGCGCGGAGGTGAATTGATCGAGGTTCGCTTCGGCGCCCTGGGGAATCAGCCCCCCGAGGGAGAAGGCCTCCAGCATCTGCAGTTTTTCCTTTTTCTGGGCTTCGTGATGTAAAGCGTTGGCGGGAGGGTAAGCAAAGAAAGCGATTTGATTGGCATAGGCATCCAGAGTTGATGCTTCAATGCCGCGCAGGTCTGCGTCCGTGAATAAAAAATAGTTACCGAGGATAACCGCGCCAAATCCCTGAATCGCCGCGGCAAACTGTTTGTCGGCGTCATAGGAGGCCGCAAGGCGCCGAACTTCCGCCGCCAGTTTTTCGTCGACAGGCTCGCCGCGGTTTTTGCGCACTTCCAGTTCGGCCCAAAGCGCGCGAATCGGCGCTGCCGATTGCTCCGGCTTGCTGAAAGTAATGTCGAACGCCACGACCTTCGCGCCTTCCTCGTGCAGCACGTCAAGCATCTTGACAAAGTGGGAACGCGAGAACGGCCAGCGGCCGAGAACCTCCTGCGCCTTCTGATCGATGTCGATCACCACAATTCGTGGGTCGGGGTAGGAAAGCCGCTGCGGACGATACCGAAAGCGAGTGTCCAGTGTGGCAAGTTCCAGCCGCTGCACGAATTCAAAAATCGGTGTGGGACGCTCTCCGACGAAGGTAAGAATATAGAGGACGAGCGCGGAGAGTGTGATGCAAAGACTTAAGAGGAACGAGACGCGATGCCGCCACCACGACTGCAGGAGCTCGTAGAGGCCGAAAAAGCCCCGCCTTTGCCAAAAGCTCTCTGACGGAGCGGCCATCGCGTTCGAACACTACTCGCGGAAAATGAAGTTCAGCTTTACGCCGGAAACTTCAATCACATCGCCATCGTTCAGGCGCGTGGGCCCGCCGATAAGCCTTCCGTTGACCGAGGGCACTTTATCGCCGGGGCCGAGGTAGTATCCGTCGTCGCGCTGGTTGATCTGTGCAGCCATTTGCGGCTTGAACCAACCCTTCAATTTCACCGTGGCCATCGCAGACTTGCCGATGACCGTCAGCTTGTTGGTCAAAATATATTCTTTCTGTTCCGTGCTCCCGCCGAGCACCATCAGCGTCGCTACCTTCACACGTGTGGAGGCAAATTGCATGGACTCGCCCATGGCCGCGGCCTGCTGGAGCATCTGCCTCCGCTCTTTCGTATCCAACACCATCGTTTCGTTGATGCGCGGCGCGGCTGTTTTCCGGCCGGAGGTCCAGGGCACCGGCGCGTCGCCGCTGGTATCCACTTTGATGATGTGTTTGCCGATGTGGACTTTGTCTCCGTCATGCAACGTGGCGCGCTCAACACGCAAATCGTTGACGAAGGTGCCGTTGAGGCTGTTGAGGTCCTCAATGACCATCCGTCCGCCCTCAAAAAAGATCTTGGCGTGGTAACTGGAGACCGCCAGGTTGTCCACGGACAAATCATTGTCCGGGGCGCGCCCGATGGTCACCGGGCGGCTTCCCACCGGCACCTCTCTTACGACTTTGTTATCGAACATGAGGCTGAGCTTCGCCATCACTTCCCTCCAGCACTGCCATTGTTGCTGAGATTCTTGGGCATCTTGCGTCGAAACCACGAAAACCATCTCTTGGAATCCTGGAGCATCCGCGCAATCACCACGGTGATGTTGTCCGGACCTCCGCGCTCGTTGGCGATAGAAACCAGTTCCTCGGCTGCGCGCGCGGGATCCGTTTCTGCTTGCAGTACGCCGGCAATTTCCGGCTCCGTAACCACGCGCGTTAATCCGTCCGAGCACAACATCAAAACGTCGCGCGGGAACACGATGTGCTCCTCGGCATCCACTTCGATCTCCGGCTGAGCGCCCAGGGCGCGTAGCAACACGCTTTGCATATCGCTTTCTTCCGCTTCAGCAGCCGTTAACATGCCCTGCCGCACCTGTTCCGCTACCAGCGAGTGGTCGCGCGTCAACTGCAGCAGGGAGCCGCCGCGCAGCAGATAGGCGCGGCTGTCGCCAACGTGCGCGATACTCAGTTTCGAGCGGTCAATCCAGGCGGCGGTCAGCGTCGCGCCCATGCCGCGTTGTTCCGGATGCTCTTCCGCGGATTTGCAAATCTTCCTGTTGGCCAGGTGCAGTGCGGTGGAAAGACGCTTGGTCTTGGCGCTCCAGCCAGGGTGCACTTGCCCTAACACTTTGGCCGCGGGGTTGGCCTCCTCATCGAGACAATGCTTCACCACAGTTTCCACAGCCAACGCGCTGGCAATTTCGCCGTGCGCCTCTCCGCCCATTCCATCGGCCAGGACAAAAAGGTTCAGCGGCGTGACAATGCGAAAGCAATCTTCGTTGTTCGTACGCACGCGACCAAGGTCGGTCACGCCGCCACTCGAGATTTGCACGCTTGCTCCACGTTTTGCGTAGCCGCCGGGATGCGCTGCTTAAACTCACACCCCTGCCCACAGTTCAGGCGCACGCTTCCCGCGCTGACCCTGTTCACACGCTAACACACCCCAAGCCCCGCGAGAGGCTTTGAACCCTACTGATTACTCACATTTAAGCCACACGGAAACGCAGGGAATTGCCTTGTTTTCTGTCACTTAGCAGTTTGCCGTCGTGCGAAAAGCCCGGGCAACTGGAGCTGCCACCTTTAGAGGACCTTGGCCTATAACTCATTCGAAGCTCACGGACGAAGCAAGCCCGGAATGCGCGAAATTCCCTAGTATTCTTTCGAAGGGTCGCTTCCCATGTTGACTTTTCTTCTTGGGCCATTCCTCGCGGTGCTGCCCAGACGGTGGCGTCAATCGCTACCTCTCCTCAAGTCCCTGGGATGGCGCACGCCTTGCATGCTGAGCGGATTTGGCGAACTCGTGGTCGCGATCGTCGCTTACATGTACTGGTATTCGTATTCGATGAACACCTGGGTCTCCCGCGGACTAGACGCGGCGCTCGCGGGGAAAATGGATCCGCGCGTGACCGACCATGACATCACGATCATGAGTTTGTTTATCTTCGCGACTCATCCGCTTACATGGACGATTCTATACGTTGGACTTGAGGGCAGCGTAAGGCTCGTGGGAGCGGCATTTTCCGAGAGTTATCTTGGAATTCTCCCGCTGTTCGTGGCCGACAAGGCTTTTTTGAAGATTACTGGGCAGAGCGGACCGAGCGCGGCCCAGGCGGCGGGCTACACCGAGACCAACCTGTCCTCCTATGTCGGAGCGATCCGCGAAAAAACGCGTGTTTTGACGACTGCAGCCATTCCCGATGAGCTGTGCATAACCCGGGACGGCGCCGACGAATTCCTGGAGATTCGCGCTTGCCGGAGCAAGCCGGACTGGACGCCGCCGCGAACCGTGCGATTTGAGGACACGTTTTACCGGCTGGAAGGGACCTCCAGTCGCTCGGGGCCACGGCCTTTTCGTTACCGCTTGCGGCGCTTGTCCGCGGGGGTCATGAGCAGGACTGTCCTGGTGTATGCGCCGGACAAACAGCCGGTCATCTCGGAAAAATGAGTTAGACGGAGAGCATCCGGTTCATCGCCACAAGCGAATCACGAAGAAATCACTTCTTCCACTCGCATACGTCTTTTCACATTGTGAAGTTCTCCACTACAATCCCACACGTGGCTACCCGCCGCCAATTCTTCTTCGTCGCCGGCCTCATCGCCGGTAACTTCAGTTTGCCGTTGGGAGCTCAGCAAAAGCCTTCCGCGGGCACGCCCGCCGCTGCTGCTCAAGACTCTCCATCCGCAGCGCGTATCCTGCTGCTGCCCCGGCGTATCGTTTCCGGAGAACGCGCCACGCTCGCCGTGCTGGGCGTGAATGGACGGTTGACACCGGGAGCAACGATTACATTTTCTAACGGCGACCGCCTCAAGACGGACGCCACGGGCCGCGCGCTCTTCGTGGCGCCGTTGAATCCCGGCATTATCTACGGCTCGATTGAAGGCCGTCCCGGGCGCGTGTCCACCGTCATTCTCGCGCCTTCCGAGGCCTCCGCGCCAGCGATGGAAATTTCCTCGGCCCCGCACATAGCTTCGTTGACGGATCGCTTTGAGCTTTTCGGCAAAGGATTCTGCGGCGACGCCGACGCGAACCAGGTCTCGATTGGAGACCGTGGGGCGCTGGTGCTGGCGTCTTCCCCCGTTTCGCTCGTGGTTCTTCCGTCTATGGAGCTTCCTCCGGGGTCGGCCAAAGTTAAGCTCTCGTGCGCAAAGCGGGACGCACCGGAGTTCACCGTGGTGTTCGTCGAGCTCGATTTGCAAGCGAACCCCTTGCCCCTGAAGCGCGGCGAGCATCGCACCCTGACGGTGCGCGTAAGCGGCACGACAGAAAAAATCTCCCTGGAAGCGCGCAACCTCGCTCCGGATGTCGCTGAGCTCGTTGGAGGCAACCCCGTGCGGCACCTTAGCAGCGGCCAGGAAGAAAACGCCGCGCAGTTTGAGGTCATCGGCCGCAAGAACGGCACGTTCCTCATCTCCATCCGCCTGGTGCCGGCTTTGGGGAAGCCTCACCCGTGAAGCCGCAGACCGTCGTTAGCTCTTAGCGCTAAGCAGCCCGAGGCTATGCGGATTTTTTGGAAGTCGCGGCGGCGGCATTTGCCGCGGGGGTTTCTGCTGCGAAGCTAAGTCTGCTCTGACCGTTTTCCAGCAATGGCTCGACGGGAGCGGGTGCAAGCATCCCAAGGAGACCGTCCTGCGTTTTTTCGAGCAACTTATCGGCTTCGCCGTAGCTTTGCGAGGCATTTTTCAAGTGCGTGCCGAGCACGTCGAATTTGTCGGCAAATTTTTCAAGCTGCTTCTCCAAGCCGGAAAGACTTCCCAGAAGTCGCCGGACGTTTTCTTCCGTTTGCATACCGCGCAAACCCATAACGATTACGCAGAGGTGCGCGTAAAGCGTGTTCGGCGAAACGGCGATGACTTGCCGCTCCCGGCAGTAGGCGTCCAGGGGCAAACCCTTTCCGTCCGTGCTCATCAGTAGTTCGTAGTACACGCTTTCGGAGGGGACAAACATGAGCGCGAGATCAAGCGTGCCTTCTTCGGGGACGATGTATTTCTTGGCGATGGCGTCGGCGTGCCCCTTGACCGCGGTGACAAAGGCGCGGCGCGCCTCGTCGCCTTCCGCAGAGATGCGCCGGTAGGCGTCCAGCGGAAACTTGGAATCGATGGCCATCAACTTCTTGTCACGCAGAAAAATCACGGCGTCCGCGGCTTCGCCGCTCGAAAAGCGGTATTGTGTGGCGTAGAGACCGGGGGGCAAGGAGTCTTCGAGCAGGCGCTCGAGCGTGACTTCGCCCAGCGACCCGCGCGACTTGGCGCCCCCGAGAATGCCCTCGATGGTCTGCGCCGCTTGCGACAATTGCGTGCTGGCCTGCTGCAGCCCCCCGAGCTGCCGCTGAATCTCGCTGATTTGCTCACGGGCGTTTTTGAGTTCGCCGGCCATGCGGGTTTGCGCGTCGGAAGTCAACTGCCCGGTGATCTGCGCCGAATTCTTGATGGCTTCCTGAAGCGTGGGCGTGAAGCTGTCGAGGCGATGCGCCACGCTATTGGCGATGGTCTCCAGCTGTCCGGTGGTTTTGGCTTGCGAATTCGCGATGGTCTGGAGGTCGCGGCGCAGCTCGTTCATTTGCGATTCCATGGCTTCGTTTTTCTGGCGGCCCTGCAAGCTTTGCAAAACCAGCCAGAGAACGGCCAAGGCCACGACGATCGTGGCGGCAATCACGGTTCCGTTCATTCCTACTCCGATTCGAATGCGGGAAACGGTCCTATTACTTTAGCAGAGTTGACTCACGGGTGGCATTGCGCCAGCCAATCAGCTTCGCATGAGCTTGGCGGGTGAAGACGATGAAGCCGCAACGGAAACCTGTCGAGTGGCGAAGCCTTGGCGAAAACGAATCGAACCTCCGGCCCGCAAGGGCCTCTCTTACGGAACCGCCCGGTGCGGACCCGCAAGCCGGGTGGTGTGGCAGGGGGAGTGGGCAACCACTCCCCGATTCACTTTTAGCTTGCGACTTAAAACTGCGCTCCTACCAGCTCAGTTTGAGGGCGAACTGGAACTGCCGCGCATCGTAGGACGCAGTCGGTTGGCCAGCAAAGCAAGTCGTGCCCGCACTTGGGTCGCAGAGCTGGTTGACCGCGGCGACATTGGTGCGATTGAAAAGGTTGAAGGCATCAGCGATGACATCGAATTTGAGCCGTTCGCCGAGCGGAATGCGCCGCGAAAGCCGCATATCCCACTGGAAGAAATTGGGCATGACAAAGCGGTTGCGGCCGAGATTGCCGATGCAGCCCGCGCCAGCGGTAGTCAGGCCCGGAATGGCAAATGTGGAACCGCTATTTGTCAGGCAGACATTCGCAAGCCCGAACGTTTCGCCAGGAATGAAAGGTGAGGTTGTTGCTCCGCCAACGGATGGGCGGGCCTGCGATGAGCCAAGGTCGAGCCGCGTGTCTTCACCAGTGATGATGTTGAAGGGCCGGCCGGAAGAAAACTCCACGATGGGCGATAGCGTGAAGTCACCGATAAAATGTTGGAGGGCACCGTCACCAGATTTGGCGCTGGGTGATTGGAAGACGGCGCTTGTCACCCAACGGTGGCGCTGGTCGTTGACGGAATTGGCGCGCTCAAGTTTCGGGAAGCGGCTGTCCTGGGGCTCGAGCGGGGACTGCAGGTCGGTCGAGTCGTCAATGGAATGAGAGAACGTGTAACTGGACAGCAGCTCGAATCCCTTCGAGAAGCGCTTCGAAAGATTAAGAGTTAGAGCGTTGTACCAGGAGTTGCCAGTGGAGAGCTGCGCGTCCACACTGTTCCAGGGCACAGGAACGCCGAAGCCGCCCGGGTAACACTTGGGCGCGGTATTCCCGAGCAAGGGGAAACCGGCGGGGAAACAAGCAGCTTGCGCTGCGCCCGCCAATTGCGGATAGAACGCCGCACCGGGCCCGGCAAACGAAGGATTCGGACCGGACGGGCGGAAGAAATTGAAGGCCGCCGGCGTACCCAAGGGCGTGCCATTAAGAAATGCGAGAGGGCCGGGGCATGCGCTGATGATCCCGAGCACACCTCCCAGGCCAGGCGCCGGATTAAAAGTGCAGCCGGTCGAAGAAGAGGTCAAGGTGCTGGTAGGCACCGCGACGCTTAAGGGGAGTGTGCCGCAGACAGCGCTGCCAAAGCCGGCAGCGTTGCAATCGGCAAAATTCACGTCGAGCAATTGAGGATCGGTGGTATTCACATCGATGGGCCGGTTCAAGTGCAAACCACGGGTCCACTGATAGCCCAGGCTGAGCTTCCACGAGCCCGCGAGTTCTCGCTCGACCGTGAGATTGGCCTGATGAGCGTAGGCATAGACGAAGTTCTTCGAGATGGGAAGCGTGAACGGCAAGATGGGCAGCGGGAATCCTGCCTGCAAGTAAGCTTGGTTTGCGAAGATGGATCCGGAAGCGAGCGGATTGAAGCGCTGCTGGTTTGGCAAATAGGACATATTCGGCAACGCGTTTAAAACGCCCTGGAAAATCGAAGAACCATTGAGGTTCGCGGGAGTGTCTAACCCATTCCCGCATGCCGGCGTGACCAGTCCGCAGGCGGATGGTGTACCGCCTGTGGAGATCAGCTGAACCGAGCGGCCACCATCGGCGGTCACGGAGTCGAAAGCCGTGGCCAGAAGTGGGTGGTCGTAAAACATGCCATATCCCGCGCGAATGACGGTCTTGCCGTTTCCTTCTGGATCCCAAGCCACGCCAAACCGCGGGGCGACATTGTTGGAATCGCGCGGGATGCCCTCGACGACGCCAAGAGCCTTCTCCGCGGCGGCGTTGATGGCCGTGCCCGCGGTGAAAAGGGGGCTGATTTCCACGTCATAGCGCACCCCATAATTGACGGTGAAATGCCGGTTCATGCGCCAGCTGTCTTGCAGGAAAAAGGCGATTGGTTGATTCTCAAACGGATGATTGGAATTTCCAATGCCCTGAATGTAAGAAGTCGGAATGCCCAGGCCGTAGGATTGCAATGCCGTTGTGCCCGGCAAAGAGATTCCCGCAACGCTGTTAGGAAAGCCGAAATTCGACGCCGCGAAGCCTCCGAAATTCACGTCGCCGCCAAAGTCCAGCTCAAAGATCTGCGCTTTCTTTGAACGAAGCTGAATGAGGTTGTAGTCGCCGCCGATTTTGAACGTGTGGCTGCCCCGGACAAACGTCACGTTATCTGTGAATTCGAAACGGCGCTCGATGCGGTCTACCGTGGAGTACGGCTCGCGCCCGAAGTAGGCATAGCCGGGAATATTGACGCCAATGTTGGAACCGCCCGGGAGTTGAGAAAACCCGAAGTGCAGGCCCCGCCGCGCGACCTGACTACGAAATTCATTGAAAGTTTTGTCGCTGATGATCGTGTCATGCTGAACGGTGACATTGAAGTCGCGCGACTGGTTGTAGCCGGCACGGGAACCCGAATTCTGGCCGAAGACCTGATTTTGCGATGTGGAAGGAAGGCCGGTCACGAGAGACGGAGAAACACCAACTCGCACGAAGGAATTATTTCGATTGTTCCAACGCTGATCGATTCGCGCCGACCACAGGCTGGTCTTCTCCATGACCGGGTAATTCCCGCGGACAGAATTGAGGCCCACGAAAGATGCTGGAAGGGGCGCGACATAAACGCCAAACTGAGAGCACATAGCGCCGTTGTTCACCGGCTGACTGGCAGGGCAGGCCACCGGGATGGGGAACTGTGCGCCTGGCGTGGCCGTCAGTGGAATGCCACGCTGTTGATAAAAACCGTTGGCCACAGCGCCAAAATCAAGACGGTTCAGTGCGACGCTAGACGCCGAACCCATGAAAACTCCGTATTGCACACCTAGGGTTTGGAGAGCCGGCACGCCCGAGCTGAGAAGCGCGTTTACAGCGGCGGCTTGCGGGCCAGTCAGTTGTACAGGCAGCGGTCCACCGGGAGTGGGCAGCGCAACCGTCTGCATCCCGAAGTTGTTGATACCGATGCTCGAAAACCCTGTTTCTTCGCGTTGCGTGTATTCATAGGAAAAGAAGTAAAACGTCTTGTCTTTCTTTAGCGGGCCGCCGAAAGTCAGCCCGCTTTGCGTGCGCGTGTAAGCCTGCTTGACGGGATCGAGCGCGCCGGTCACGGGATCCACCTGTCCCGAGAAGGCGTTACGCGCCTGAAACGCTTTATTGCGGAAGTAACCGAAAGCGTCTCCGTGAAACTCATTGCTCCCGCTCTTGGTGACGATGTTGACCACTCCGCCCGTGGCGCGGCCGTACTCCGCATTGTAATTGCTCAGGATGAGCTGAAATTCCTGCACGCCTTCCTGGGAAATCGTGGAGCGGATGCCGTTGACGGAGTTGTCGCCGGCGTCCGCGCCGTCGACGCTGACCATATTGCCGCGGGCGCGCGCACCCCCGATGCTCAAGCCGCTATTGGGAGCGGGCCCGATGGTGGGGGCCATGTCCCGCGTGGTCTGGGAATTCGTAAGCGTAAAGTTGATGTAATTGCGACCATTGATCGGCAGGTTGTCAATTCGGCGCTGCTCCACGGTGTCGGAAACTTCCGTCTTGGTCGTCTCAATGGGCGAAGTTTCCGCCGAAACGGTAACAGTTTGCTGGATGCCTTTGAGTTCCAGGTGTGGGTCAAACGAGGCGCTCTCGCCAACCGTCAGGACCACAGAGGGGTTTTCGTAGGCGCCAAAGCTGCCGCCGCTGTCCACGGTCATTTTGTACCGGCCCGGAGGGATTCCCACTAAATTGTAGCGACCATTGTCGTCGGCGACGGCGGTCCGCGTCGCGCCGGTGGCAGCGTTGGTCAGCGTCACCTTTGCGCCTTTGACGCCCAGATTCTGGGGATCGAAGACCGTTCCGGAGAGAGTCGCGGTATTCACCTGTGCCGAAACGGCTGCAGCGCCCCCGAGTACCAGCATGGCGAGCAAAACTCCCGCGAAGATGAACTGCCAGGCGCTTACTTGCAAACGCGACTGCACAATCGCCGACGCACACACCCCTTGCTTGATTTGCATGA
Source organism: Candidatus Acidiferrum sp. (assembly GCA_035262885.1). GTDB lineage: Bacteria > Acidobacteriota > Terriglobia > Acidiferrales > UBA7541 > Acidiferrum. Next base: position 276 of record DATFRZ010000077.1, on the reverse strand, counting down.
GTTCCTCCTGTGGCACCTGAAATCCCGCTACCCCTAGCGGTGGCGGTCTGGCCCCGCCGCTTTGCACCGAAATAATTGAATACAGGGCTTTTATTGTAAATGCGTCCCCGCTTTCAACTGAAAACTTCTTTGAGCTTGCCTCTCAGACAAGCCCATTTCGTTGCCCGCGAGCAGAGTCGCGCGACTCTCTCGTCTCCTGCAAGCGACAAGAGAAGAAAGCGCTGAAAAGAAAGAGCATGTCGCTTCTTGTCGTTACCGGATGCTACGGCGGATGGA
>DATFRZ010000076.1:0-6446 GCA_035262885.1 Candidatus Acidiferrum sp. | reverse complement strand
GAGTTGCTATCGTCTTCCTGTTTTGCGCGGCATTCGCCTCATCGGCGTTGAAATGCTTTGCGCAAGTGCTCTACGGCTCGCTGACCGGGACGGTCACTGATCTCAGCGGAGCTGCGGTAAGTGGCGCGAGGGTGGAAGCGCTGGATGTCGGCAAGGGGATGACACAAGAAACCGCGACGGACGTGAACGGGATCTATCGGTTCAGCGCGCTTCTTCCGGGGATTTACAAAGTGACCATCGCGATCTCGGGATTCGAGAAACAGGTTACCCCCGGCGTGCGCGTCGAAGCCAATGAAGTTGCCCGGGTGGACGGGCGGCTCAAGATCGCGGCCGCAACTCAAGACGTAACGGTAACCGCGGAAGCGCCGCTTCTGCAGACGGACCGCTCCGATGTGCACACCGATTTGAACGCGGCTGAGGTGCAGTCGCTGCCTGCAATATCCTCGGAAGGAAAGAGCTTCCAGGCGCTTTATAAGATTATTCCGGGGGCTAGTCTGCCGATGGAAAACAATTCGGCGGGAGGAAATCCGCAACGGGCCATGACTTCGAACGTCAACGGTCAATCCACGCAGGGAAACAACACGCGCATTGATGGAGTGCAGGACGCCTATCCCTGGCTGCCTGCGAACATCGCCTATGTTCCGCCTACGGATGCGATTGAAACCGTGAACGTGGTCACCAACTCCTTTGACGCGGAGCAAGGCAACGCCGGCGGGGCAGTGGTCAACGTGCAAATCAAGTCTGGAACAAACAAGTTTCACGGCGATGCTCACGAACTCCACACCGACAACGCGCTGACGAATCTGAACTACTTTCAACCTTCAAGCCTTCGCAAGCCGCTGAACGTCTTTAATCAGTTTGGAGGAGCTTTGGGCGGCCCTATCAGGAAAGACAAGCTTTTCTTTTTTGGGGACTGGGAATCCACGCGACAAGTGCAAGCGCCCAACGGTGGCAACCCGCAGACGGTTCCGTTCGGAGGTTTGTCCTATGCCACTGCGCAACAAGCTGGTTTCTTTGATTTGCGCGGTTTGATTAAGAACAAGGCCGGCACGCCTCTCGATGTTTATGATCCCCGAACCGGGGCGGCTGACGGAACCGGGCGTTCACCCATCTCCTGTAATGGCGTTGTGGACGAAATCTGTCTGACAGACGTGGATCCCGCAGCCTTGGCCATGCTCAAGTTGATTCCCGCACCGAACGTAGCGGGGGCGCAATCGAACAATTATTTCCTGACGAAGACAGGGTTCTTTCATCGCGACGATTTCGATGGGAAGGTCAACTTCGCGCCAAACAGCCGTTCGACGGTGTTTGGGCGTTATTCTCTTTCTCGTAGCAACATTTTTGATCCGCCGGCTCTTGGCCCCGCCGAAGGCAATGCGACTTTAGGAGGGCAGCTGGGTAACGCTTTCTCCCGTATTCAGGTGGTGGGCTTGGGAGGAACCTATGCCTTCTCCCCCCGGCTGCTATTGGACGTGAATGCCGGCTATACGAGGCAGCGCATCAACGCCGAAAGTACGGACATTAGCAGCAATTTTGGACTGAATACCTTGAATATTCCAGGGACGAACGGTCCTGATCGCCTACAAGGCGGCATACCCGCCTTTCAGTTCAACACGTTTTCAAATCTCGGCAACCCCAATACCGGCAATCCGTTTCTCTTTCGCGACAACCAGTACGTGGACAACGCCAATATGACTTGGATCAAAGGCAAGCATCAGTTTCGGTTCGGGATTGAATACAACCATACGCAACTGAACCATTTTCAGCCGCAAGGAGGCAGCTTCCAGACCGCACGCGGCAGTTTTCGATTTACCGGCGCGGCGACCGAACTCAATTGCCCTGCGAGCACCTGCACCATCGTTGGAGGTGCTTCGCCGAGCTCCGCGCAATTCAACTCGTTCGCCGATTTCCTTCTCGGATTGCCTGACGAGGTTGGGAAAGCCACGCAAAACCTGAATCCCAACGCTTTGCGTTGGTCGCAATGGGGCTGGTACTGGCGTGACCAATACCAGCTAACTTCGCGCTTCACCGTAAACTATGGTTTGCGGTGGGAATACTACCCAATGGCGTACAGCGACATCGGCGGAGCCCGCGTACTTGATTTAAGCACGATGAATGTTCTGGTGGGCGGAGGAAGCAGCGGAGTCCCCATCGACGATGGCGTGGACACCGGACATGGACTGTTCCTGCCGCGCGTAGGCATCGCTTACCGCCCGTTTGAAAAAACCGTGATTCGCGCCGGATACGGCATCAGTGCGGACTCCAACAACTGGCGATTCCTGCGCAATGCTTTTCCTGCGGTGACCATCTCGGACTTCACTGGCTTTGCTAGCAATGCTTTCGCCCCGGCAGCGAGCCTTACCGGGTTGAATGCCGTCGGCGCATATGCAGCGATTCCGGTGGGGATCCCGGCGATCCCGCTAAATGGTGGGACGGCCCCCGGCGTCTTCCCGCTTCCCGACGCGGTTGGGACCACCACAATCCCAACGGAATTTCACAGGGGATACATTCACAACTTCAACCTCACCGTGGAGCGCGAGTTTGCCGGTTTTGTTGCAGATGTCGGCTATGTTGGCGACCGAGGTATCCGGCCGCTGGTCAACCGGAACAGCAACCCGTCTCCCGCAGGCGGCGGACAGAACGGCCGAATCCTGAACACACAATTCAATCACACGTCCAACAATACTTGTCCGACACCCACGAATCCGACCGCGGCTTGCAAAGGCTGGCCTGACATCGGCCTCTTGGCGCCGCTTGGCAACACCTACTACGACTCTCTCCAAGCGAAGCTGACACGCCGTTTCGCGGGGACATCCCAGATCGGCTTTGCCTATACATTCTCGAAAGCCATCGACTTCGAGGACAATGAGGAACTCGGCTTTCTGCTTTGGCCCTATCCGGCGTACATCCCGCGCAACAAGGCGCTCGCTGGTTTCGACCGCACGCACAACTTCGAGGCTTACGGCTTATATGAGCTTCCTTTTGGCAGTGGAAAGCGGTTCGCACGATCGGGCATTGCCAACGCGCTGGCCGGAGGATGGCAATTGAACTGGGTGTTGAGCGCTTTGAGCGGCACTCCTTTCACCATCACGGACAGCGGTGCCGGGGCAACCCTTTTGAATGCTCCGGGAAACACGCAGACGGCGAACGTTGCTGGGCCGTTGACAATCTTGAATGGCGGACCTCGGTCGAGTTGTCCGAAGGTCAATGGACAATACAACCTGGCGTGTTCTTATTTTGATCCTAATGGTTTCGCAGCAGTTACGACTGCCGGCGTATTCGGCAATGCCGGCCGCAACATTCTGCGTGGCCCGCGGTACTTCAATCTCGACATGAGCCTGATGCGAAACTTCAAGATTACCGAACGGCTTACCTTCCAATTTGAGGCGGAAGCCTTTGGCGTGACGAATACTCCGCACTTCAACAACCCGAACGCAAACATCAGCGGCGCGAATTTTGGCGCCATAACTTCGACGCTCGTTACCACGAACGCCAGTCTTGGCGGAACCGGAGGCCAGCGACAGTGGTGGTTTGGCGGCAGGATGCTCTTCTAGGTGATTGCAACGGCCCAGCGAACCCGCCCAGCTCGGGCGCGCGTCTTTAGAATAATGGTAGGAAGAACTCTGGCTATCGTTGGTTTGGCCTGGGCAGGGATGGTTTATCCCTGTGATGCTTCGCAAGCACTCGCCACGAAGCGCCTTGTCGCGGGATCGAGCCGCGCGCTTCCGCATCAAGTCGTTCTGGATCGCACCGCAACTCTGTTCACAAGCTCGGACGAGGGCGAACCCATCCAGAAAGCGGTCGAAGACTTGGCGGCGGATTTCCAGGCTGTGTTTGGAACGCGGCCAAAGATCGTTCATCGCACAGAAGATTCCGGGCCAGTCACGATCTTCATAGGCGAGTCTTCGAACGTTCCCGGCGAGATTCGGCCCGCCAATCTAACCACTGCTGAATCCTTTTCTATTTCTTTGCGCCAACCGAAGTGGAATCCAGGGCGCACGACCGAAGTTGTTTTGCTTTCCGGCGCCGACATGCGTGGCGCGATCTATGCCGTTTATCAGTTCGCCCAAAAATATCTTGGAATTGATCCCTTGTACTACTGGACCGATCATCAGCCGGCTCGTCGAACTTCTATCTCGCTGCCAGCGTCGTTGAATGAAACCTACTCGCCACCCGTCTTCACCTACCGCGGATTCTTCGTCAATGACGAAGATCTCTTAACCGGATGGGCCCCGGGAGAAGAGAAGAATAAGACCGGGATTTCGTTGGAGGTGTGGAGCAAAATCTTCGAAACCATTTTGCGTTTGAAGGGGAACATGGTCGCTCCTGGGACCTGGATTTTCCCTGACGATCCGCAGGTAAGGCTGGCAGCGAAACGCGGATTGATTATCGCCCAGCACCACGCAATTCCGCTGGGCCTGAACGCGGCGCGTTGGCCTAAGGATGTGCCCTACAACTACTCAGAGCATCCGGAGATTCTCGAGCGCGCCTGGAGAAACGCCGTCGTTTCCTACCTGCCAAATCAGGAGGTGCTTTGGACCGTCGGCTTGCGCGGTCTTTCCGACGTCACTTACGCGTCCATGGATCCCCATGTTCGAGACAACAACAAGGCATTGGGCGCGCTCATAAGCAAAGCGATTGCCGATCAGATTCAGATTGTGCGCTCGGTCCGTCCGGATGCGAAGTTCGTTACCAATTTGTGGCAGGAAGGAGCAAGACTCGTCCAGCAGGGCGACCTGAAGATTCCGCCCGAGGTTGCCACTGTTTGGGCGGACGACGGATACGGCTATTTGCAAGATCACGGCGAAGTCTCAGCCGGGCAAGGCATCTATGATCATGTGGCGATGATGAATGCCCGCGCGAACCAGCTGACGGAAATGGTTCCCGTGGAGCGCAGCTTCTCCGAGATCGGCCGCTTCGAAAAAGCGGGAGCCAGCCGGTATTTTCTGGTGAACACCAGCGACATTCGGCCTGTACCCATGTCCATACGCGCCGTCATGGATGCCGTGTGGAAAGGAGTCCCCGAGGGCGCGGAGGCAGCAGCGGAATTCTACCGGGACTGGGCCAAGGAGCAGTTCGGGGAGAAAGTCGCGGGAAGGCTCGCCGAGCTTTACAAAGAATACTTCATTGCGCCCGCACATTTCGGCGATCCGCTTCATGAGTACGGCGACCAGCTCTATCACACCGAGGCGCGCCGCATGCTGTTGACCTACATGATTGATTCTCCGCTTTACGCAATTCCGAGCCAGGCGCCGAAGTGGTCGTCGGCCCGCCTCCTCGACGGATTTGGCATCCCTCCCAATCAGCTGTCCGCGAAGGAATGGCTGACCGAGACCGTTGCGAAAGAAATTCAGCAGTGCAGCGACGCCCAGCCGCGATGGGACGCGGTCTTGCAAAAAGCCATTGCCCTGGAGCCTCTTGTTCCGCTCGCGCGTCGAAATTTCTATCGCGAGCAAGTCTTGGCAATGATTGCCATCAATCGCGAGAGCAACCGAATTTTGTTTCTCATTTCGAAAGCGATCCGGGACGCTGCTAACGCCAACAAGGCGCAAGCCCACCGGGAGACTGATCAGGCATTGGCCTCTTTCGATGAAATTCAGCGCGCGGAAGAAGCGGCGGAATATGGCAAATGGAAGCATTGGTATCGCGGGGATTGGCTCACTGGCATCTATTGCACTCGCCAATTGGTAGGGACCTTTTCAAAATTCCTGGATGATCCTGAGACGCACATCGCCGCGCCAGTCTTGTGGGATGGCTGGGAGGCGTACTACCACATTATGCACTATGAGGGCGACCGCTCTGTGGACGTGAACTAGCATACGAACGGCATCGGCTGCAATACATCTCTCCCGACGCATCCACTCACCGAAGCTCGCGGATTCCTCCCCCGAGTTTTCCTCAGCCTCCCCAAAATTCTCCATGAAAATTTGTATAAACTGCCGTTACAATCGAGCGAAGACCCCAGGCGGAGAATGCCCAAAATCATCATCGCCATCGGCAGCAAGCGTGGCCCGAAGCTCAACGCCGTCCAGCAGGCTTTGGAAGTTTTCTCACCCTCTTTTCCTCCCGGTTCCGACTTCGAATTGGTAGACCTCGAAGTGGACAGTGGTGTTAGCCACACTCCATCCTCCCAGGAAGAGCTCATGCGCGGCGCCCGCCAGCGCGCCGAAGCCCTGTGGCAAATCGCGAAAAAGAAGAGCTTCGAATGGCATTACTTTGTCGGCCTCGAGGGTGGCTTGGACGTGGTCCACGAAACCTCCTCACACACACCGATCGGCCGCCGCGTCTTCCTCGAAAGCTGGGCCTATGTTTCCGATGGCACGCATGGTCATTATGGCCGTTCCGGCGGCATCGAGTTGCCGGAACCGCTCGTCTGCGAAGTCTTCGAAAATGGCATCGAACTCGCGGTGGCCATCGACCGCTTCGCGGGAATCGAGGGCATTCGC
>DATFRZ010000075.1:0-16917 GCA_035262885.1 Candidatus Acidiferrum sp. | reverse complement strand
GATGATACGATCATCGTGGACTCAGAAAATGGTTCGCGGACGTTGACGAAGCACCGAGTCGAGAAATGACGAGGCATGCTGAAGCTTCAGGCCCTCGAGTTAAGCAAGTCTTACCGTGGCCGCAAAGTCGTTGACGACGTCGAACTGGAGATCGGTCAGGGTGAAGTCGTCGGGCTGCTCGGCCCGAACGGCGCAGGAAAGACGACAACGTTTTATATCCTCGTTGGTCTCGCCCGGCCGGACTCCGGCCGCGTTCTGTTGAACGGCGACGAAATCACCGACTTGCCCATGTATCTCCGGGCGCGAAGTGGAATCAGTTATCTTCCTCAGGAACCCTCGGTATTTCGCCAACTTACTAGCGAAGAGAATCTGCTTGCCGTGTTGGAGACCCTCCCTCTCACGCCGGAGCAGCAGCGCGACCGATTGGAGGAATTGTTGGTGCAAATGGGTCTTGAAACGGTCAGGACGAGTAAAGCTTACACACTCTCGGGCGGGGAACGCCGCCGCCTCGAAATTGCCCGTTCCCTCACGCTGCAACCTTCCTTTATCCTACTCGATGAACCTTTTTCGGGGATCGACCCCCTAACGGTCAAGGATCTCCAGGAAATTATCCGGGACTTGGCAAAGTCAGGGATTGGCGTGCTGATTACCGATCATAACGTCCGCGAAACTCTGAGCGTAACGGATCACGCATACATCCTGAAAAATGGGAAAATATTCCGGAAGGGCCGACCCGAAGAACTGAGCGCCGATCCGGAAGTCCGGCGCGTCTATCTCGGCGATCATTTCAGGCTCAACTGATGCAGCGAACGAAGAGACGAACGAGCGCATAGATGGCTTGGCAGGGACTCAAACTCAACCTCAAGGTCGCGCAGAAGCAGATTCTGACGCCCGGCCTGGTTCAGATGGTCAGCGTGCTCGCGCTGAACCGTCTCGAGCTAAAAGAGATGATCAATCAGGAGATGATTGAAAATCCGGTCCTTGAAGAGCAGAGCGAAGAACCGACCCAGGCCGACAATTACAGCGACGAAAACTTCCTCAAGGTAGAAACAGAAAAAGTCCCCGAAAAGCCGGAACCCAATCCTTTCGACGAATTTGATGTCGGCACTTTTTTCAACCAGTACCTGGATACCGGCGGCGACGGAGGCCAGTCTCAGGAGCGCGAGGTTTCCGAACGCCCATCCTTTGAAAAGTTCCTCTCTTCACCTACGGGCCTGACCGAGCACCTCCAGTGGCAGTTAAGTGTAACCATCTGCTCGGACGCTGTTCGCCAGGTTGCGGACAACATCATTGGCAACCTGGACGAGAATGGTTACCTGACGGCTTCGCCGGAAGAGCTGACCGAGAACGGCAAGTATTCGCAAGATGACTTAGACGACGCTCTCGCGGTGGTTCAGGAATTCGATCCTATCGGTGTCGGCACCCATGATTTGCGCGAGTGCTTGCTGCTACAGTTGAAGGCATTTGACCCCCAAAACACTCTGGCGCAACAGATCGTTTCCGAACACCTGAAGCAAGTGCAATCCAATCAACTTAAAGAAATTGCTCGCGCACTGAATCGCCCGCTGGAAGTGGTGAAGCGTGCCATTGACGTGATCAAGAAGCTCGATCCGCGGCCCGGCCTCCGCTACAACAAGACGGAACCGCGGCTGGTTGAGCCCGACGTTTATTTCCGCAAAGTAGATGGCTTGTGGCAGGCGTTCCTCAACGAAGACGACATGCCGCAGTTGCGCTTGAGCCCAACCTACCGCCGCCTGCTGGTCAAAGACGCCGCGGACCGCGATGTGCGCAACTACGTCAAGGAGCGCTTTACCGCCGCAGTGCAGCTGATGAAGAACATCGAGCAGCGCAAGCACACGATTCTTCGCGTTTGCCAGTCCATCATCGCGCGGCAGGGCGAATTCCTGGACCAGGGCCCGGACGCGCTCAAGCCGATGATGATTAAGGAAGTGGCCGAAGAAGTCGGCGTGCACCCCTCCACGGTAAGCCGCGCTGTTGCTAGTAAATACGCGCACACGCCGCAAGGCGTCCTTGAGCTGCGGTCGTTTTTCAGCGAATCGGTGAATGGGCCGGAAGGCGGCGGCATGTCGCTGCTGACCCTGAAGCGGCTGGTCAAGAAAATGATCGAGGAAGAAGATTCCTCGAAGCCGCTCACCGATGAGCAAATCGCCAAAAAGCTGGATGACGCCGGCATCCATGTCACGCGGCGAACCGTCGCAAAGTATCGTGAGGATATGCGCATTCCCAGCACCCATCAGCGCCGCGTAAAAAGCTGAGCCGCTCGCCTGTGAAGCCGCCCACGCGAACGCGCCAGGATTCCCGCGAACTCGTCATCCTCACCGGACTTTCCGGCTCCGGCAAAAGCACCGTGCTTCGCGCCTTCGAAGACATGGGCTTCTATTGCGTGGATAACCTTCCGGTGGAGCTCATTCCGATTTTTGCCGAACTTCATGGAGCCGGCGAAGGTGATTTCGCGCGAGCGGCACTCCTTGTGGATGCGCGCGAAGGGTTGCAACTCGAAAAACTGCCCCCGCTCTTGAAACATCTCAAGAAGGATCACCCCATTACGCTGGTTTTCATCGAAGCGAACGAAGACGCGCTGCTGCGGCGCTACAGCGAGACGCGGCGTCCGCATCCCCTGGGAAAGAATTACTCGGTGCGCGAAAGCTTGAGCCATGAGCGCGCTCTGATGGAACCAATACGCAAGCTCGCCGACGTGGTCATCGATTCCACGCAATTCAATGTGCACGAGCTTCGCCATTTCGTCACCAAGCGCTTCAACAATCCGGACACGCGGCCGCTTTTGGTTTCCGTGGTCAGCTTTGGCTACCGCTATGGCGTGCCTTCGGATGCGGATCTTGTCTTTGACGTGCGTTTTCTCCCGAATCCGCATTTCGTCCCGCGATTGCGCCCGTACAACGGCACGGATGCAAAAGTGCGCCAGTACATTCGCTCGTTCCCGCAAACCGGCGAATTCTTGCGACGCATCGAAAGCCTGCTTGCCTATCTCATCCCACATTACATTCGCGAGGGCAAGAGCTATCTGACCATCGCTATCGGCTGTACTGGAGGAAAGCATCGCTCCGTGATGCTGGCGGAATCGGTACAAAAAGCTCTCACAAAGCGCGGCTACTCTGCCAAAGTGATTCACCGCGACATCGAAAAGTAGCCGACGACGCGTTGTCTTTGTCGACCGTGGCAGAACGTGAAGCCTGGGAAACTTGACATGCCGCAACGCGGCGAATAGCGTAACAAGTGACTAAATCAGGAGTGCGTGGAGCGATTCGTTGTTATCGCCGCAATTAAAACGCCTGTTGGGTTATGTCCGACCCTACCTTTTCCGGATCGTTGCGGGTGTGATGTTCCTTGCGGTTGTGGCGCTGGCCGAGGGGCTCATCGTCTTCCTGATCGTCCCGATTATTGATCGGGTCCTGAATCCTGCCTCTAGCGACTCCACGCTTCCTCTTTTCACGATACCCGGCATTCACAAAACGATTTATCTGAACCATTTCTTCCCGCCGAGGATTCATCACGTCTGGGCCGTCGTTTCGATTTCGCTTCTGGTGGTATTCGGAGTCAAGGCGATTGCTGAGTTTTTCGGGAATGGACTCATTCAGTCCGTGGGGCACCACGCGGTCACCGATCTGCGCAATGAAATCTACTCGAAGCTGATTCGCCAGCCCATCGCGTTTTTCCAGCACCAGCCGGCGGGCCGGCTGATGTCCACGGTGATTAATGATGTGGAGCGCGCGCGCCTCGCTGTTTCGGAGTATCTCGCCGATCTGTTCCGCCAGAGTTTTTCTTTGATGGTGTTTATTGCCGTTCTTCTTCGCCTCGATTGGGCCATGGCCCTCGGCTCGGCAGTATTTTTGCCGCTGGTCATTTGGCCAATAGGAAAATTGGGCCGGCGCATCCGCCGTTCCGTTCAAGACAGTCAGACGCGCCTGGGCGAGCTCAGTCAAATCCTCCAGGAAACCGTCGGCGGAAACCGCGTGGTCAAAGCCTTCGGGATGGAAGAGTTTGAGATTCGAAAGTTCCGGGCGGCGGCGCAACGCCTGCTTCGCGAAACCATGCGCTGGGTTCGCGCCTATGTGGCAAGTTCTCCGCTCATGGACCTGCTTCAGCCGGTGGTCATCTCACTGCTCTTGCTTTACGCCCGCGACAAAATTATCGCGAAACAAATGACTTTGGGCATGTTTTTTGCTTTTGTTGTCGCGCTCTTCAAGTCCTATGAACCCATCAAGCGCATGGGCTCGGTCTATCAGCAATTTCAGCAAGCCGAAGGTGCCACCATTCAGGTTTTCAAGTTTCTGGACCTGGCAGAGGAGGAGCAGGATGCGCCGGGCGCCCAGCCGCTTCCCGCGTTTTCGCGCCAAATTGTGTTTGAAAATGTGAGTTTCTCTTATGATTCGGCGCCGGTCCTTTGCAGCATTGATTTCAGCGCCGCGAAGGGTGAAGTGATAGCCCTGGTGGGATCGAGTGGCGCTGGTAAGACCACCCTTGTCAATTTGCTTCCCAGATTTTACGAGGTAAGCTCGGGAACAATTCGGATTGACGGGATCGATATCCATTCCGTTACACTTCGTTCTCTTCGCGCCCAAATCGCCATGGTTACGCAGGAAAACATCCTGTTTCACGACACGATATGGAATAATATTTGCTACGGGCTCGCAAATGTTCCGAAGGAAAAAGTCATTGCCGCCGCGCAGGCTGCCCTCGCGCACGACTTTATCCAGGAGCTTCCCCAAGGCTACGACACGGTGATCGGCGAACGCGGAACCCGGCTCAGCGGCGGCCAGCGCCAGCGCATCGCCATCGCTCGCGCCATCTTGAAGGACTCGCCCATTCTCATTCTCGACGAAGCCACTTCCGAACTCGATGCGGAATCCGAGCTCTACGTACAAAAGGCACTGGCCAACCTGATGGTGGGCCGCACTACCTTTGTCATTGCCCACCGTCTTGCGACCATTCGCCGTGCCGACAAGATCCTCGTGCTGGAAGACGGCCAGATTCGCGAAAGCGGCACGCACACCGAACTCATGGCCCGTGGCGGAACTTATGCACGGCTTCACGATTTGCAGTTTGCCGATGACGATATGCTCGCGCCAGCCCAAGCGGTGCCCGCAAACCTAGAATCGCAAAATCCCTCATGACTGAAAAACGCACAGCCAGTGCAAAACAACCCGAGTGCTTCTCGATGACCGGTTACGCGCAGGCGCGCCATGAAAAACATGGCTGGGCCGTGCGTGTCACCGTCAAAAGCGTGAACCATCGCTTCCTCGATTTGAAGCTGCGTTTGCCGGAAGGCTTTGATCTCTACGACTTGCGATTGCGCCAGATTGTGCGCGACCGCATTCATCGTGGCCATCTGGAAATTTACGTCAACGCGGAGCCGGGGACCGCCGCTCCCGTCCAGGTCAATAAGGAACTCGCTCAGGCGTACCTGCGCGCGGCCGAATCGCTGATGAAGGGAACACATGGGGCGGGGAAATTGGACGTGGTCTCCTTGCTGCGCCTTCCCGGCGTAATTGCTGGAGTGAACGGAGCCGTCCCGGAAGTTGCGGAAGAGCAGGAGAAGCTGGGCCAGGCGCTTGAAACCTGCCTGCGCGAAGCCCTTTCCAAGCTGGATGAGATGCGCCGCGCGGAAGGGAAGCATCTCGTCGCCGAGTTGCGTGAACGCCTCGCGCGCATTGCCGTCCAGGTGGAGCAGGTCCGCGAGCTGGCGGCTTCGTTGCGCCCTGCATTCGCACGGCGCCTCGAGTCGCGCCTGAAGGATTTGCTTGGTGGAACGTCCATCGATCAAGGGCGTCTGGCACAAGAGGCAGCGCTGCTTGCGGAACGCAGCGACATCAGTGAAGAATTGGACCGCCTGCGCAGCCACCTTCAGCAGTTCACGAAGTTGCTCGATGGAGCGGGCGAACTCGGCAAGAAGCTGGATTTTCTGCTTCAGGAAATGCATCGCGAGGCCAACACCATGCTTTCCAAAACGCCCGGCGTGGAAAGCGAAGCCCTGGCCATCACCGGATTGGCGCTGGAGATCAAGGCGGAGATTGAAAAACTCCGCGAACAGGTACAAAACATCGAATGAGCGGGACTGCGAGCGCGCCGCTGGTCTTGATTGTCTCGGGGCCATCTGGCTCTGGCAAATCCACGCTGGTGCAAAGGATTCTCGAGCTTCCCGGCACCATGCCTTCGATCTCCTGCACGACCAGGCCGCGCCGCACGACGGAGTCCAGCGGGAAATGTTATGATTTTGTTACAGAGGCGGAATTCGACGCCATGGTGGCGCGCGGCGAATTTCTCGAATACGCCCGGGTGTTCGGAAAACATTCCTACGGCACGCCGAAAAAGTGGCTGGAGGAATCGCGTAAGCAGGGTCTCGACCTTGTGCTGGAGATTGATGTTCAGGGAGCGGCGCAGGTCAAGGAAAAGTTGCCGGAATCCGTGGCGATCTTTATCCTTCCTCCGTCGCGGGAAGAGCTGGAGCACCGGTTGCGCAGCCGCGGACAGGATTCCGATGAGGAGATGGCGCGGCGGCTGGCCAGGGCGCGAGATGAAATCGCCGCTTTTAGCAAGTATTATGATTTTTGCGTGGTGAATGAGAATGTGGAGCGTGCAGGGCGCGAGGCGCAGGCTATCGTAACCGCGTTGCGGTGCAGCAGTGCGCGGAGATGGGACCAGGTGCAAAAACTTCTGGCATCGTTTGGGGAGAACAATTGATGACCGTGCAGAGCAAAGCTCCGGAGAGCCAGTTTGCGTATGTGGTGCTTGCGGCCAGGCGCGCGCGCCAGATTATGGCTGGAGCGCCTCCGTTGATCGAAAACCCCAGGACCCAGAAGGCCACTCGAGTCGCTTGCGACGAACTCGACCACGGTTTGCTGGAATTCGATGTTCCCGAAGCCACCTCCATCGACGAGGACAAGGACGGCAACAAGAGAAAGAAGTAGCGTCCAGCGGAAGGCGGAATGCGTATCACTTTGGGAGTCACTGGCGGCGTGGCGGCTTACAAAGCCGCGGAACTCGTACGCCGACTGCAGCAGGAAGGTCACAGCGTACAAGTCGTAATGACCCGCAGCGCGCGCGAATTTATGACCTCGCTTACCTTCGCGGCCCTGAGCGGCCAGAAAGTCATCAGCGACCTCTTTAACGATTCTTCAGGCGGTGAAGCCAATCTCGAAAGCGCCATCGAACACATCGCCGTCGCCCAGCGCACGGATCTTCTCCTGGTCGCACCGGCCACCGCGGACATCATCGCGAAATTCGCGCGCGGGGTCGCGGACGACTTTCTCACCACGCTGTACCTTGCCTCGACGGCTCCAGTCGTCGTCGCTCCGGCGATGAACGTAAATATGTGGAATCATGCGGCCACTCGGGAAAACGTCGAAACGCTAAGGGCGCGCGGCGTGAAAATCGTTGAACCGGACGAGGGATATCTCGCTTGTGGCATGACCGGGCCGGGCCGGCTCGCCGGTCTTGAACAAATTCTTGCCTTGGTGCACGAGGTCACAAAAGCGCAACGCGACTTGGAGGGCGAAACGGTCCTCGTTTCCGCGGGCCCTACTTGTGAGGACCTCGATCCCGTGCGCTTCCTCACCAATCGTTCGTCCGGCAAAATGGGTTACGCGGTGGCCGAAGCTGCCGCGAAGCGCGGAGCAAAAGTGATCTTGGTGAGCGGTCCGGTGAACCTGGAGAGTTCCGCTGGCATCGAGCGCATCGATGTGCGCACCGCGGAAGAAATGCGACGAGCCGTCGTCGAGCAGTTTGCCGATGCTTCGATCGCGGTCCTTGCCGCCGCCGTGGCGGATTACCGGCCGGCCCAGCCGCACTTCGAAAAAATAAAGAAAGGCAGCGCGCCGCTCACGATTTCCTTGGAGCCGACCCCGGACATCCTCGCGGAAGTGGCCAAAAACAAGGGCAGCAGGGTTGTCGTGGGCTTCGCCGCGGAGACCGATCACGTCGCGGAAAATGCCCGGAAGAAACTCGCTTCAAAAAACGCCGATTTAATCGTGGCAAACGACGTTACCGCCGAAGACGCGGGTTTCGACCGCGACACGAACGTCGTCACGCTGTTCTCCCGCGATGGCCGAGACCTCGCTCTTCCCAAAATGCCCAAGAGCGAAGTGGCCCAGCGCATTCTGGATGAAGTCGTCCGTCTTCGCGCCGTGCTTCAAGCCCCGGCGCCGCGGCATTCGAACGCCTGATCCTCGATGCCTGCGCCCATTCCAGAGAATCTTCAAAAAAAAGTCGCAGAGCGGTTGGCGTTTTACCAGGATCTAGGTATCGCTCCGTTCTACCGGGATCGCCCCGCCGAAACAGCTTTCCGCGAAGAACAGCCGGCCCAGTCACCAGAAAGCCCAATTCGCTCGGCGCAAATTCCTCACGAGGAACCCACTTTGCCCAAAACTCTTCGCAAGCCAGACCTCCAAAAGCTAGCCTTGGCACTGCCAAAAATCGCGCCTTTGCCCACGGCTCCCGCTCCCTCATTGTTCGACTCTGCCGACAAAGTCGCAGACGATACGCTCCTGAAGGTTCGCGAGGACCTCGGAGAATGCACTCGTTGCAAGCTGCATAAGCATCGTCACACCATCGTTTTCGGCGACGGAAGTCCCAAAGCCGAACTCGTTTTCGTGGGAGAGGGTCCGGGCGCGGATGAAGATGCCCAAGGGCTCCCGTTTGTCGGACGCGCCGGAAAACTACTCACGCAAATGATTGAAGCCATGGGTTTGCAGCGCAAAGACGTTTACATCTGCAACGTCGTGAAGTGCCGTCCGCCGGAAAATCGCACGCCCGAAGACGACGAAGTCGGCACGTGCTCGCCGTTTCTTTTTCGGCAGCTTGACGTCATCGCGCCCAAGGTGATTGTCTGCCTCGGCGCCGTCGCCGCAAAGACACTTCTGAAAACCAATCGCGGAATTTCCCAGTTCCGCGGCCAATGGCTCGACTATCGCTCGAGCAAACTCATGGCCACCTATCACCCCGCATATCTCCTGCGCAACCCGAACGCGAAGGGCGAAGTCTGGAAAGATCTTCAAAAGGTGATGGCCCTCCTCGGTCTCCACGCGAAAAAAGGCAAGCCTGCTTAGCCGGTCATGGGAATTCTCATTGGTTTGCTCACGGCGCTGACCTGGGGCGGCGCCGACTTTACTGCTCGCTTCTCAACGCATCGCATCGGCACGCTTCGCACGATGTTTTACATGCAGTTCGTCGGATTTCTCCTTCTTACTCTTTTCATGCGCTGGCTCGGCGGCTGGGGACATCTTGCCGATGGTTCGGGATGGCCGCCCTGGGCCTGGGGATTTCTCGCAGGCCTGCTCAACGCGTGCGGCACGCTCTCTCTGTATCGCTCGTTTGAAATTGGCAAGATGGCCGTCGTGGCTCCGCTTTCAGCGAGTTATCCCGCGCTGACGCTGATTCTTTCCTGGCTCGGCGGGGATCATCTTTCCTCCGCACGAGTGGCTGGCATCCTCTTCATTCTGCTGGGCGTGGCCGTCGTTGCAGGCGGCGAGCACGCTCCCTCCGAAGGTTCAGCAGAACCAGCAAAAACCAATACTCGCGGCATCGGCTGGGCGTGCGTGGCCGCAATTGCCTTTGGCGTTCTGTTCTGGCTGCTCGGGACTCGCGTTGTGCCGCGGGTCGGTGCGGTGCAAGCCGTATGGATGATTCGCTTGACCAGTGCGGTGCTGACGGCATGCATCATTTTTTTTGCCCGCCGGGCTATGCGCCTTCCGCGAGGTGGCGTCCGCTGGATGGCTCTCGGTATGGGTACGTTTGATACCCTCGCGTTCGTCTTGAGCAATCGCGGCATGCAAATGGAACAAGTAGCCGTCATCAGCGTCCTTGGCTCGCTTTATGGAGCGGTCACCGTAGGTCTTGCCGCGATTTTTCTGCGCGAACACATTTCCCGCTGGCAATGGGGCGGAATCGCCGCCATTTTCAGCGGGATTGTTCTCATTAGCCTGTGAGAGTTCACTCTTTCTCTACACTGCAAAATCCGCACACAAAAAGAGTGGGTACTGCCATTCCGAGCGCAGCGAGGGTCTGTGCCCATCGCGTGGTTTTCGCGCGATGAATCCTGGCTTGATCGAGCCCAGGCCTACGACAATAGGTGAATACCGTTTTTCCCCGGTTGAACCGTTCTTTCCCGTTTACCTCTTCCACCTGGGACCCGCGACCTTCTTTTGACTGATACACTACTCGCCGCGATGAATTGTTTGTTCGGCAACGTGGCATTGCCCGTGTCTTTGCGAACGGCGTTCACCTATTCCTTGCCGGAAGCGATGCGCGGCACAGTTCACCCGGGCAGCCGCGTTCTCGTACCTTTTCGCAAGAAGTCTCTCGTCGGTGTTCTCGTTGAATTTGTTGATGCCGCTCCCGAAGACACAAAAGTTCGCGAAATCGCGTGCGTACTCGATCTTGTTCCCGCGCTCCCGCCAAAACTCATCGAACTCGCGAACTGGATTGCCGGTTATTACCTCGCGCCGATCGGCGAAGTCTTCCGCGCGATGCTTCCGCCGCTCACCGAACTAAAGCCGCAGCGCCAGATGGTCCTGACCAAGTCCGGCCGCGAAGCCTCAGAGAGTCTGAGCGGCGGCGAGTTGTCGCATGGCCTGACAAGCGCGGAGGCTGCATTCCTCGCGAAGCTGAAGGACAAGGAAGGCGCCATTCTTCTCTCGCCGCAATCGAAAATGGGTCTCGATTTTCCTTCCCTGCAAAAACTCCAACGCCTTGGCCTGATGGAAATGCGCGAGAGCCTTCAAACAAGAAAACGAAAAACGCAGCGTGTAATCGCCTGGAAAGGCCCAGTCGCTGCCGACGAAGCTGTCAAATCCCTCGCTGAGAAAGAAGAAAGCATTCGCAAGCTGCTTGAAACCGAACGCGGCCCGCTTCCGCTGCCGCAACTCTTGCGCCTCGCGAACGTCACGCGGTCTCTGGTCGACCGCATGCTGCGAGACGGACTCCTCGAAACTTGGGAAGAAGCGCTAGATTCCGCCGGAGATCCTTTCGATACCGGTTACGCGCCGCCTGCCCACGCACTGAACACTGAGCAGGAGCTTGCCCTGACCAGAATCCGCGCGCGATTGGAATCGCGTACCTTCGGCGTGCAGCTGCTTCACGGCGTCACCGGCAGTGGCAAAACGGAAGTGTACCTGCGCGCTGTACAAGACACGCTCGCTCGCGGAAAAACCGCCATCATCCTCGTCCCCGAAATTGCTCTCACGCTGTGGATTGGCCGGCAATGTCGCTCCTGGTTTGGCGCGCGATTTGAAGGCGTAGCCGTTCTTCACTCCGCGTTGAGCGATGTGGAACGCGCGCGCGAATGGTGGCGCGTGCGGAACGGCGAAGCCCGCGTCGTCGTCGGGACTCGCTCCGCCATTTTCGCGCCTCTCGAAAATGTCGGCCTCATCATCGTCGATGAAGAGCAGGAAAGCAGTTACAAGCAGGAAGAAACGCCGCGCTACCACGGCCGCGACGTGGCCATCGTGCGCGCAAAAATGGAAAACGCGGTGGCCCTGCTGGGCTCGGCCACGCCCTCAATGGAAACCTACCATCACGCGCGCAATGGCAAATACGAACTACTCACCCTCGCTTCCCGCGTCGCCGACCGTTCCCTCGCCAGCGTCAAAATCGTGGACCTGCGCGCGGAATTTCAGCAAACCCATCAGACCAGCCCGATCTCCAGCAAGCTCCACGCCGGCATTCAAGAATGCCTCGACAACAAAACGCAGGCCCTCGTGCTCATCAACCGCCGTGGGTATTCCTGGTCGGTTCTCTGCCGCAGTTGCGGCGCCTCCGTGCAATGCGTCAATTGCAGCATTTCCATGACGCATCACAAGCAGCG
This sequence comes from Candidatus Acidiferrum sp., assembly GCA_035262885.1. Lineage (GTDB taxonomy): Bacteria > Acidobacteriota > Terriglobia > Acidiferrales > UBA7541 > Acidiferrum. Next base: position 5,078 of record DATFRZ010000075.1, on the reverse strand, counting down.
CAACCGCCTCGAATGCCACTACTGTGGCTCCATCCAGCCCATCCCCAAGCTCTGCCCCAAGTGTCAGTCCCAATACATTTATTTTTTTGGCGAAGGCTCCGAGCATCTCGAAGAGCGCCTGCGCAAAGAATTTCCCGGCGCTCGCATCGCCCGGCTCGACCGCGACACCGCTCGCACCAAACGCCATTATCAGGAAACCCTCGGCGCCTTCGCCGGCGGCGCCCTTGACATTCTTGTCGGCACGCAAATGCTCGCCAAAGGCCACGATTTTCAGCGCGTCACACTCGTGGGTGTCGTCAGTGCCGACTCTTCCCTTAGCCTGCCGGATTTCCGCGCCGCCGAACGCACTTTTCAATTGCTCACCCAGGTCGCCGGCCGCGCCGGCCGCGGCGAGCTTCCCGGCCGCGTCCTCATCCAGACTTTTTATCCCGACCACTACGCCATCCAGGACGCCGTCAAACAGGATTACCTCTCCTTCTTCGAGCGCGAATTGCACTTCCGCCGCATGATGGCCTATCCGCCGTTCACTTCGCTCGCCAACGTGATCGTAAGAGACACCAGCCTTGAAAAGGCCGTCCTTTGGTCGCGCCAGCTCTCACAATATTTATCTCCGCACGATGGCGAGAAAATCCGCATTCTCGGGCCGGCATCGGCCCCGCTGGCGCGCCTCAAAAGAGAGCACCGCTTCCAATTTCTGCTCAAGTCTCCCAAGCGCTCGGTGTTGACCAAACTCCTCGGCGGCGCGCTTTCTTACTGCGATGCAAAGCAAATCCCGCAAACCGCTGTCCTCGTGGACATGGATCCGCTCAGTCTCTTGTGAGTTGTAAACGCTAGCGGGCTTGTCGTGGCGGGTCCCGTGCTTTGCGGTGCTGTTGCTTTTTAGAATTCTTCCTCACTTATGTGACAGAATGCCAGCAAGTCAGCGCCACAATTTCCCGGCAACCAGTCTGCCCGCCCTCGCATCGAATTGAGTGGCGGTGTTGTCTTTACACCCGAGCCCTGTCCGCCGTCTGGGACCTCTTGACCCCCCTCAATCCAGGCAATCCAAAAACACAGTTAGCGTGTGGAGGAAGGCCATCTATATGCGGAAATTAGCGTACCTTGTCGGGCTCTTTGTTCTCGGAAGCCTGCCGTCCGTCGCGCAGGAAACGAAAACAAAGGATATTTCCTTGGAATATTCTTACCTTCGGGCCAACCCCGCGACCAGCGGTTTTCCAAACTTCGACGCCAACGGAGGTTCCGCCTCTTTGGCGTTTAATCCCCGGAATTGGTTCGGGGTCGCCGGCGAGTTCAGCGCGTACCACGTAGGGAGTATCGGCGCCGCAAGCGTCGACACGAACTTACTCACCTACATGGCCGGCCCGCAGTTCTATTTCCGCGGCTACGGCCGCATTACGCCGTTTGTCCACCAGCTTTTCGGTGCGGCTCATTCCACGGGCACGGCCTTCGGAATCCCCGGGTCGCGAAATTCCTTTGCGATGGCGGCTGGCGGCGGGGTGGACGTTCCGTTCAAGAACCACTTGTCTCTCCGCCTAGGCCCGGTTGACTACCTGCTGACGGAGTTCCCCGAGACCACCTCAGCAGCGGGCCGCAAGACCCAAAATAACCTGCGCGTCTCCGGCGGCGTCCGCTGGCGCTTCTAACCGTAGGGGCACGCTACATCGTGCCCTTGCATAACCAAGATTAAGCTCGTAAAGGGGCACGGCACTGTGGTGCCCCTTCCTTTTTCTTGGGGATAGATTTGTGGGACCCGCCTTTTTACTCAGAGCAACGCGAAGGGCTGGGGCTGGTCGCTCTTGAAGCACACCGGGAAGCTGCGCCGCTTTCTCTCTAGGGTGACAAAAGGGGCGGTGTCATCCCGAGCGCAGGCGACCGCCATGGTTGCGAGTTCCGACTGCTGTCGGAAGGGATCATGGCTTGACTGAAGAATCGCCGGAGTCACTCCTGAATTTCTCGCCTCGATCAATCGGTTCCTAAAGTTTACGCTCGCAGCCTTGCAGGCTTGCCAATTTTCGGCCGAAGGCTTGCAAGGTTCTGAAGTGTGTTGTACCAAAACGCCGCACCCAGGGAGAGAAATGCCATCGTAATCAAAAAGCCTGCCACTTCGCTCGAGGACTGTCCCCAACCGCGCTCGTCCTGGAAGAGCTTGAATTGCGAGCGTGCAAGTTCATTCTTCAGCGACGCGGACTGGTCAATCAGCTTGTCCGAATCGCTGACGAGCTCCGCGTTCACTTCGTGCTGGTACGCGGCAGCCAGTCTGTCGCGCGCTGGATTTCCATCTAGTGCGGTGCGAAGCCAGGACTCTGCCTGCTCGCGGCACGCAAATCCCGGCAACGTTTCAAGGTCGCGCATCGCTTTGGACTTTGCTGCGGCGGTGACACGGTCTTCTGCCGGAACGGCCGGAGCCGCAGCTTTCTCTCGCTCCTTGGCTCGTCCTCTTCGCTTCCCCGTAGACCTGGTATCGGTCCCTTCGCTGCTTGCGGAAGTTTCCGCGGAAACCGGGCGCAAGATCGAAACCATGGCCTGGCGATACACTTCGGGCACCACCGTGTGACCGCCTTGCTTGGAACGCGAGAATTGCTCTATCGCCTGCTTGTCAATCCCTTGCGCGGTGGCCGCCAATTGTGCGCGCAATTCATCGCCCTGCGACATCGACTGCAATAGCCGAAGAGCGTCAAAGTGCCATCCGAGGACGAAGATACAAGAGAGCACAACCGTTACAATCCGCGCTTGCGCGGTAAATCGCTGCGACGCTCTGTCCATGACTTGATCGAACCACGTCCGCAGCCCGTCCGTCTTCGGCGCGGACGGAGTAGAAACCGTCGTCAATGCTCCAACGGGTGGTGTGGATTCCGGCTCGGGTTCGTGCACGTGCGCTGCCGCATGTTCCTCAGCGACGACGACGCTTCCCTCCGTTTCCACTGGCTCGGCGTGCCGAACGATGCCTTCGTCGAAATCCGCCGTCGCAGGGAACAGACTTTGATTCTGCAGCGACGCCTTCGATGCGCGGTAGGCGATGCTCTCATCGAAATAGGGTTTCGAGTGCACAGGCTCACCCGCTTGCTCTCCTCCGGCTCTCGAGCTGCCTCCCGGTCCCTGCTCCGCCCAGGCGATTCTCAGCATGGCGCGCTGCGCAGGATCGGGGAGCGTCCCCGGAAGCGGTTCAGCGAGCTTTTCGAGCACCGCGGGCAACTCCTCTACGCGGACGGAGGTGGCTAGCCGCCAGCGGCCGAGCAGCCCGCCAAGGATCACCCCCACGATCATCCCGGTGCGCCACGGATGATAGCAAAAATCGATCGCCGGAACATAACCAGCCACAACGTCCGAGTATTGGCAAAAGACCGCGCCAAACAGGCCCTTGCCAATCGCCACGACGATGGGTGTGAGGAAGAATCCTGCAACGCCGCCCATAATCCACCTCAACAGAGGAATTGAGGAGCCGATGCTTTGCAGTTTCCCCGCGGTCTCCGGCGGAACGAACGGCAGCCGGTCCGCGCGTAGCCGAAAATGCGAAAAAATCGAGTCAGAAATCGTCGGGTGACGCAGAACTCTCCCCGCAATTTCTTTTGCCCGGCGTTTGGTTTCCTCGTCGGGATAAGCGGTTTCCAACAGGTCCGCCAGGGCCCGCTGCAAATTGGCGCCGCGCAGCCCCAGAAAGCTGACCACAACCTGCGTGGCCGCGGTGATGAACAGGCTCGCGACAAGCATTAGCAAAACAAAAGCAATAACAACTTCAACGTCTTGAAACATAATTGTCTTCCGCTATCGAGAGTTTTGCGGGCACGCCAATGGCGCGGAAACGGCTGGATGAGTGGCAGTATCCCACCATTGATGAGGGATGTCTTCTAGAACGACAGCCGCCTCCCACCGATGAGTAAACGTGCGACAAAACTCGAAGTCCTTCCCCTCCGGGGTTATACTCGCATCATTCGGCATCCGGCCGATATCGGCGCTTTCGCCGAGAAGGAGGTGATCCAGTGAGGTACGGTTTACTTTGACGCAGTAGAGGAGGCGCTTGTGATCTACGCCGAGCGCCTCTCTCCTTTTTTCCTGGCAGGACCGCACTGAAGTTATCCGCAGTCAGCAGGTGTTGAAGAGGGGAGGAATGATCACTCGATCCCTCGCGCCCGTTTTGGTCATCCTGCTGTTGTCGCCGTTCCTCCTGGCGCAGACCGAGGGTGGCAACTGTGATTTATCCGTGATCGTTCGCACCAGCGACGAGCGGAGCATCGAGACGCAAATGCAGGTTGACGTCCTTTCCCCTCAAGGACTAGTGATCGCAACCGCGCATATTGTCGGAGCCGAGGCTGCGCAATTTCGAGTCTTCAACGGAAGAACCTACCGTTTGAAAGTGTCCGGAAACGGCATTGAGACCATTACGACTTCGTATTTCGGAATCAACGGCTTGGAAATGTCACACACCGAGACGGTTCACGTGAAACCGGAGAAGCCGGCCCGAGAATCAACTCCAGGCTCACCCAGCATTTCGGTCATCGAACTGAATGTTCCCAGGAAGGCGAGCACGGAGATGAACAAAGGGCTGGACGCGTACTCCAAGGGGGACATGGAGAAGGCCACAGCCCACTTTGAAAAAGCCATCGCAGAGTACCCGCGCTATGCGCGCGCCTATGACATGCTGGGAGCGATTGCCATCAAGGCCTCCGATCGCAACAAGGCCAGAGAGTTGTTCTCAAAGTCGATTCAGGCCGACGCTGCTTTCCTGCCTGCGTACGTGGATCTGGCCCGCATGTCTCTTCAGGACCAGGACTACGCCGAATCGGAGTCCATGCTGGCAAAAGCGATCGCTTTGAATCCATCCATGCCCGACGCCGTGGCTCTGCTCGCCACCACCGAGTTCGCCAACAAGGAATACGACAAGGCTCTTGCAGACGTTGAGCGCACCCATGCCCTCCGCAATCACGAACAATTCGCCGAAGTGCACATCATGGCCGGTAAGGTGCTCGCTCTGCAAAATCATCGCGAAGCGGCAATTGCCCAGTTCCAGCTATTCCTCATAGAAAAGGCGGACAGCCCTCAGGCGGAGGGCGTGCGCAAGACGATCGCTTCCCTGGAATCGG
>DATFRZ010000074.1:0-6745 GCA_035262885.1 Candidatus Acidiferrum sp. | reverse complement strand
AAATCACTTTTCTCGGGACGGCTGCCGCAAATGCTTTCCCGGAAGCTTTCTGTAAATGTCCAAATTGCGCCGAAGCGCGGGTACTTGGCGGTCCCAGTCTGCGCAAGCGCTCTGCGGCATTGATTAACGAAGACTTGCTGATTGACCTCGGCCCCGATGTGATGGCGGCATCGCAGATGCACGGCTGTCCCTTGGACAATGTTCGCTACTGTCTCCAAACTCATCCGCATGCAGATCATCTCGACTTGTCGCATTTCCTTTCTCGCAGTCCTGGCTTTGGGGTAGTAGGCGCACCGGTGCTGCATTTCTATGCGTCGTGTGATACGACCGAGCGGGCTGCGGAAAAGTTTGTCCGTGACCTGGCCGACTACAGTCTGTTGGCGCCGCAAGCCGAGAAGGAACTCAACATTAAGCTTCATCAGGTCAGCCCTCTGAAATACTTCACCGCAGGTCCATATTCCGTGATGGCTTTCCCGGCGAACCATGCCCCGGGTATGGGAGCGATGCTGTACTCCATCTCGGCGAACGGTCGTTCTGTGTTCTACGGCACGGATACCGCCACACTGCTGGAAGAGACTTGGCAAGCATTCAGGAATCAGCAAATGCAATTTGATCTTGTCATTCTGGATCACACGTATGGCAAGAACCAAGTCGGGAATGACCATCTGAGCGCCAACGAAGTTGTTGAACACGCCCGCCGTCTCCATGCTGATGGGGCGCTGAAACCAAATGGCCGCGTTTTCGCGACTCACATTGCTCACGAAGGTAACCCGCCGCACCCTGAACTGGCCGCCTTCGCCAAAGAACATGGGTACGAAGTGGCACACGACGGCCTCATTCTCAGCATCTGAAGTCATGAGTGGCTAATGGTTAGTAATCGAAACGGGCCAGGAGACGCATTTTGCGGAGGAGTCTGTTTTGGACGTATCACCAGCAAACCGAAAAGTACCGTAAGGGCGAGCCTAGTGCCGCACCCCGCGGTTTTTCAGGTGCGGATTGTGATTTTCTTCCGGCCCTCGGTCAGGGAAGCCTAGCGGTCGCCGAGAAATTCCTGCCCGTGCCGTTTGGCGATCTCGAGCATTCGCGCGAACTCCTCAAGGCTCGGTTGCGCGGAATCCGGCTCTACGCGCCCATCGCCGGCCTCCCTCAGAAACCATTCAATTTTTGGACCACCGATCAGCGGGACGTCCACGTGGCCCGCGCCAGTATTTCTGAAGCCATGCACCGCGTTCGAGGGAATGATGGCCATCTCGCCGGATGCGATCGGGAGAAATTCTACCTGGCTGTCGGAGAGGCGCATGACTTCGAGAGTTCCCTTCAGGACAAAGAACACCTCGACGTCGGGATGGTAATGAAGCTATACGAAGGCGTTGGGAGGGAGTCTTGCTTCACTTACAAAAAATGTCCCGAGTGTTTCACGGCTGCTGATCTTTATCCGGGTCACCGTTCCCAGCAAAGCCAGAAGGTCGCCGTCGCTTGCCCGGATGCAACGCACCTGGGGTTCTTTCACCCCTTCGGAAGACCTCTTTGCATTCATTCTGTGCCCTTGCCTTTTGGCATCGGCTCGTTCCGCCTCGTGGTTACGTTGGGGTCTTCGAGGCCGTACGCCTTGTGCTGGAACCGGGTGCCGCACCCTATGGTTCTCGGGGCGCGGATTTTGATTTTCTCCAGGTGTCGGCCCTGGTTCTTCGATCTTCCCCACGTTTAATCCGCTATCTCTCGCAACGCGTCACTCGCCACTGCCTCTAGTCAATCTGAAACGTCGGCCCGCCGATGCTGCCAGCAACTTCTTGTAACCGATTCGCGACCGCCCGCGCCACTGCATAAAGGCTCTTCGCGCCGGCGCCCTCCTCCCCAAGCATGGCAACCGGTTTGCCGGTATCGCCGCCAACGCGAATCCGCGGATCGATTTCAACTTCGCCCAGCACCGGCACTCCATACGCAATCGCGGTCTTCGCGCCTTCCCCGTGGCCAAAAATATCCAGCGGCTTCCCGCAATGCGGACACGCGAAGGTGCTCATGTTTTCCACCACGCCGAGCACTTCCACGTTCACCTGGCGAAACATTTCAATCGCCTTGCGCACATCGGCAAGCGCCACAATCGACGGCGTCGTGATCACGACCGCCCCCGTCACTGCCACGGTCTGAATCAACGTCAACTGCACATCGCCCGTGCCCGGCGGCAGGTCAATGATCAGGTAATCCAGCTCACCCCACTCCACGCTGCGCAAAAACTGCGTAATCACGCTGTGCAACATCGGCCCGCGCCAAATCATCGGCTTATCGCCAGGATTTAGCAGGCCCATCGAAATCATTTTCAATCCCTGCGCCTGCACCGGAATGATGCGCTTCTCATGCGTGGCCTGCGGCTCCTGAGTCGTTCCCAGCATGATTGGCACGTTCGGTCCGTAAACGTCCGCATCGAGCAAACCAACTTTATGTCCAAGCTTCGCCAGCGCAAGCGCAAGATTCACGGCCACCGTCGTTTTGCCAACGCCACCTTTCCCGCTGGCGATCGCGACAAGATTTTTCACGCCGGGAATCGGCTGGCGCTCCGGCATTTGCTGAGGTGCTGGGCCTGGCGGCATACGTTTCACATTCTCCTGACTGCTCAGTCTCCCAAAATTGACGAATCCTTTGGAGTTCGGCCTAGGCTAGCTGCCGCTTTTCTTGCCTACTACCCTCCCCCTACGCGGCGCGCGAGTAATCTCGTGAAGAGCCTAACCACAAAACTGTCATTCCGGACGAAGCGGGCTGCGGTTCGCCTTTGCGAAGCGCCCGGGCGGCGAGGAATCGCGTTTCTACTTCAACGCCGCACCAACTCGATCGAACCGTCCTTACTCATCCCGCGATTTTCCATTTTCGACTTTCAAATTTCAATTTTCCGATACCCTCACGCCCCGTGGCACTTCTTGTACTTTTTTCCTGACCCGCACGGGCACGGATCATTCCGCCCAACCTTTGCACCCGCGCGCACCGGCTTCGGCGCTTCCGCCTGCGCCGGACCCGTCTGATACTGCAAATTCTGCTGTTGGCGCTGTTGCCGCCGCTCCATTTCGCGAGCAAAATCCGGCAAATTTGCCGGGGGCTCCTCGCTCGCCCGCGCAGCCGCGCTAGCTGCAGCCGCTGCTGCCGCGGTCGGCGGCTGGCGTGGCGGTTCGCGTTGAGGCGCCCGCGCCTGTGGCGGTTCGCCCTGCTGCATCTGAATGTGAAACAGATAGCGGATCGTTTCGTTATCAATCCGCGCCATCATGTCTTCAAACAGCACGAACGCTTCCTTCTTGAACTCGACCAGCGGATCCTTTTGCCCATACCCACGTAACCCGATGCCTTCTTTCAAATGGTCGAGCGAGAGCAGGTGGTCCTTCCACTGCGAATCAACTACGTCAAGAATGATGCGTCGCTCGAGCCAGCGCATCAGCTCCGCGCCAAACTGCTTTTCTTTTTCCTCATAGCGCTTTGTGACGGCGCTCACTGCAGCTTCCACCAGCTCGTCATGCCCTTTCGAACCGGGATCCGCGCCCGCCGCTTTCATATCGACGCCAAACTGGGCATTCGTTTCCGCCAGAAACTGCGTGGTATTCCACTGATCCGGATGCTGCTCGCGCGGACAATACGTTTCCGCCATTTCGCGCGCCACGTCTTCCGCGATTTCCAGCACGTAATCGCGCTGATCTTTTCCTTCGAGCGCCGACCGTCGAATCGCATAAATGGTCTCGCGCTGTTTGTTCATCACATCGTCGTACTCAAGAAGGTGTTTGCGGGATTCGAAATGCTGCCCTTCTACGCCTTTTTGCGCTTCCTCGATGCGCTTCGAAACCATTCGCGATTCGATGGGCACGCCTTCGGTCATGCCCAGGCGGAACATCAGTTGTTTCACGCGCTCGCCGCCAAAAATGCGCGCCAAATCGTCTTCGAGCGAAATGAAAAAACGCGACGAGCCTGGATCGCCCTGGCGGCCCGCGCGTCCGCGCAACTGATTGTCGATGCGCCGCGCTTCGTGGCGTTCCGTGCCGAGAATGTGCAGCCCGCCAAGCGCAACCACTTCGTCGTGTTCGGCTTTGCACTGCTCCGCGAATTGGTCATAGACAGGTTTCCACTGGTCTGCCGGAACTTGAAAGATTTTGCCTTCGTGTTGGAACAGTACCATTTGCACGCCGGGATTCTCACCGTTGCCATTCGAAGGATCCGCGCCAATCACGGCGGGTGCGGCCGCGTAGGGCATCGCCAGCTTCTCTCTCAAACAGTGATCTCGTGTCATCTGCTCGGGATTGCCGCCGAGCAAAATATCCGTGCCGCGGCCGGCCATGTTCGTCGCCACGGTGACCGCGCCTTTGCGTCCCGCCTGGGCCACCACGCGCGATTCGCGCTCGTGCTGCTTGGCGTTCAAGACCTGGTGCGGGATGCCGGCTTTCTTCAAGAGTTCCGAAACTTTTTCCGACTTTTCGATGGAAATCGTCCCCACCAGAACCGGCTGCCCGCGCTCGTGATAATGGCGGATGCCGTTCGCATGCGAATTGTCTTCCTGCAAGATTCCGGTGACCACGGCTTCCAGTTTTTCCTTTTCTGTGCGGTAAATCACGTCGGGAGCTTCGATGCGAATCAGCGTGCGGTTCGTCGGAATCACCGTCACGTCGAGCTTGTAAATCTTGCCGAACTCCGCCGCTTCGGTCTCGGCCGTTCCGGTCATGCCGGAAAGTTTCTTGTACATGCGGAAATAATTCTGGAAGGTGATCGTGGCGAGCGTTTGGTTTTCGCGCTCGATTTTCACGCCTTCCTTGGCTTCCACGGCCTGGTGCAAGCCGTCGGACCACCGGCGGCCGGGCATCTGGCGCCCGGTAAATTCGTCCACGATGATGACTTCGCCGTCTTTCACCACGTAGTCCACATCTTTTTTGTAAAGAGTATGTGCGCGCAGCGCTTGGTAGACGTGGTGAATGGTCTCCATGTGCGTGGGGTCGTACAAATTGCCCAGGCCCAGAATCCGCTCGCACTTGCTCACGCCTTCTTCGGTCAGCGTCGCGGTGCGGTGCTTTTCGTCAATCGTGTAGTCAATTTCCTGAATCAGCTTGGGAATGATCTTGTCGATTTTCGCGTACTTGTCGGTGGACTCTTCCGACGGGCCTGAAATAATCAGGGGCGTGCGCGCTTCGTCAATCAGGATGGAGTCCACTTCATCAACAATGGCGAAGTGATGCCCGCGCTGGACGCAGTGCGCCAGGTCGTACTTCATGTTGTCGCGCAGGTAGTCGAACCCGAACTCGTTGTTGGTGCCGTAGGTGATGTCGGCGCCATAGGCCGCGCGCCGCTGGTCGTCATCCAAGTCGTGAACAATCACGCCTACGCTCAATCCGAGCGCTTTGTAAAGCGGGCTCATCCACTCCGCGTCGCGCCGCGCCAGGTAATCATTGACGGTAACGATGTGCACGCCGCGCCCGGCCAGCGCGTTCAACACCGCGGGCAGCGTGGCGACCAGCGTTTTGCCTTCACCTGTCTTCATTTCCGCGATTTTGCCTTCGTGCAGCACGATGCCGCCGATGAGCTGCACGTCAAAGTGCCGCATTTTCAGGAAGCGGCGGCCCGCCTCGCGCGCGAGCGCAAAGGTCGGCACGATGGCCGGCTCCAGCACTGCTTGCAGTTTTTCCTTGTAAGCCTTGTCCTCGGGATCGGCAGCCTTCAATTGGTCCTGCACGTGCTTGCGCAGTTCCGCGTAGCGTTCTTTGATGGCTTCGTTGCTGAGCGCCTGCACTTCCGCCTCGCGGGCGTTGATGGCCGCGATCGTGGGGTGCAGTTTCTTGATGTCGCGTTCATGCTTGGTGCCGATAAACCAAGCGATGAAATTGTCGAGAACCTTTGCCGCGTCCATGAATGGGTTTTGCCGTCTCCTGACGGTCTTTCCGGGATCGCCGATCTCCGATCGGCTCTTTCAGAGGTACGTCCGCGAGGGCCGCTTTCTTACCTCAAGTGCAAACAATCTATTCTAACCGGTTGGGCGCGGAAGCGCCAAGAAACGCGATGAGCGTGGCTGGCAGTGGGGTTCCTACGGGTCATCGCGTAGCTATTTTACTGTCAAGGTCTGCGAGGGGCTGACTCCGTTCGAGGTGCCGGTGATGGTCAAGGTGTAAGTTCCCGTGGGCGTACCCCCGGGCGGCGGGGGGAGATGGACGATCCGCCCCCGCAGCCGATCAGCAAAATAGTGAGGAGCAGGAAACCAAGCGGGCGGGCTAAAGGGTAAACACCTGCCGCGGCGCATCGGACGCGGAAAGCGAAAACCAGCAACATTGCCGCAGGAGCAGCCAGAAGAAACAGAGGTAAGACGCGCAAACCGTGATCCCACGAGTCTAGACGTGCCCCGGCACTACGAAAGACACGGACGGGCGCGGCGTGCGCCACTACAAACATCCGGCCCGGCCGGCACTCGCAGTAGATTTGGCCTATACTGCGTGAGATTGCTCCGGTGTTCTTCACCATGGACATTCCAGCTATTCTCGCCTATTACACAGCCGGGATCCCTCACCTGGTACGCAGGTTCGAGGCGACAAGAGAGAAGAAGCGCGCAGCGGTGGGCGCCGCGGTTTATCAGGGCTGATCCGGAAGGCGAGTTTGGTCAGTGATCCAGTTCACTTCCCAAGTAATTGTTCGAAGTGGGGCGTGGATGTGCTGAGGTTAGTCCACTGGTAGCGGATGAGAATCGTTTTGTTGTTGATCGTGTCGATAGCATAGAACTCGCCGACGCCGTTGCCTG
>DATFRZ010000073.1:0-18412 GCA_035262885.1 Candidatus Acidiferrum sp. | reverse complement strand
TAACGCATTCCGGAGCGCCGATAAACTGACCAACTTGCGTCGGTTTGGTATCATTTGGTATGGGAATCATGCGGCCAGAGCGCATTCCGCTTTTTCCGTTGAACGTCGTTCTCCTTCCCGGCGCCTCACTTTCGCTGCACATTTTTGAGCCGCGCTACAAAGAAATGGTAAAGGATTGCCTCGAGGAAAAATCGGAATTCGGCATGCTGCTCGCGCTGCCAAAAGGTGTGGCCAAAGTTGGCTGCACCGCAGAGATTCTGGAAGTCGTGAAGCGCTATAGCGACGGGCACATGGACATTGTGACCGTGGGCCGCGCTCCTTTTCGAGTCGTGGAACTGTTTCAAGAGAATCCGCTGCTGGAAGGGCAGGTAGATTACCTGGAGGACCGCGGAGCTTCCGGAAATCCCGTGCTGCAAGGGCAACTAGTCGAGCTCTACGAAGCCTGCCATACGCTGCTCTTCGAGGATTATCCAAAAAATCTCGAAGGCGCACCGGTGGAGGAACTTTCTTATCGCATAGCCAGCACTCTCCCGATGGATCTCCTCTGGAAACAGCAGATTCTCGAATTGCGTTCGGAAGAGGACCGGCAGGAACGCCTGGTGAGCTACCTTCGCGAGTGGGCGCCGCATCTACAGAATAGTAAGGTCATGCGGCAGCGCGCTGGAGGCAATGGACACGGATTAAACTGACCTTTCGTGCGGTGCGCCGATGGTGGACCGCGGAACGGGACCTAATGATGGCCAACACATCGCATTCCCTAGGACAGCCCCGGCCTCGCACGCTGGGCGAACTCAAACGCATCCCCGACTTCGATCCGCGCGGCGCTTCACCCTCGGTGAAGGACGAAATCCGCCGGAACTTGCTGCGCGCTTTGGAGAGGGATGAAACTCTCTTCCCCGGCGTGCACGGCTACGAAGACACCGTGGTTCCGCAAATCGTAAACGCGCTGCTCTCGCGGCATAATTTCATTCTGCTCGGGTTGCGCGGGCAGGCCAAGAGCCGCATTTTGCGCGGCCTTATCAATTTGCTCGATTTGGAAATGCCCGTGGTGGCAGGCTGCGAAATCAACGATGATCCGTTCAAGCCGATTTGCCGGGCTTGCCGTGAAAAAACCGCTGCGGAAGGCGACAACACCCCCCTCGCCTGGATGCCGCGCGAGCATCGCTATGTCGAGAAACTCGCTACCCCCGACGTAACCATGGCGGATATTCTCGGCGACGTCGATCCCATTCGCGCGGCCAAGGGCGGGCGCGATCTTTCGGACGAACTCACCATTCACTATGGACTCCTTCCGCGCGCCAATCGCGGGATTTTTGCCATCAACGAATTGCCGGATTTGGCCGGAAAAATCCAAGTCGGGCTCTTCAACATCATGCAAGAAGGTGACATCCAGATTAAGGGCTATCCGCTGCGCCTGCCTTTGGATGTGCTTCTCGTGTTTACGGCAAACCCCGAGGATTATACGGCGCGCGGAAAAATCATCACGCCACTGAAAGACCGCATCGGCGCGGAAATTCGTACGCACTATCCATCCACACTGGAAGAAGGCATGCGCATCACCGCACAGGAAGCGTGGGTGAGCCGCGATGCGAATCGCAAGGCGGAAGTGCCGGCGTATTTGCGTGAAGTCGTGGAGGAAATCGCGTTCCAGGCGCGCGAAGACAAGCGCATAGACCGCCGCTCCGGTGTGAGCCAGCGGCTGCCAATTACCACGCTCGAAAGCGTGGTGAGCAGCGCGGAGCAGCGGGCGGCACGCATTGGCGAGAAAACTACCGTCGCGCGGCCTGCGGATGTTTATTCAGCGCTCCCAGCAATCACTGGCAAAATGGAGTTGGAGTACGAAGGCGAGCTGAAAGGCGCGGACACGGTTGCACGCGAACTCATTCGAACCGCCTTCGGGCGCGTCTTCAGCAAACATTTTGCAGACGTAAATTTCCAGCCAGTAATTCAATGGTTCGAACTCGGCGGCGAGCTGAAATTGCCCGATTTGGCTACGGCACTCGAGCGCTGCCAGCAGCTTTCGAACATTCAAGGTCTGATGGAACACATCGGGAAGCTGGGCGTTCAGGACCGAAAGGACGCGGCAACAGGAGCCGCAGCGGCAGAGATGATCCTAGAAGGCCTGTGGGCGCATCGGCGCATCGGACGCAGTGAAGAGCGCGGCTTCCATGCGGAAAAGCCGAAACAAGCGGAACATCGCGAGCGGGAATTCCCCGGAGGACGGCCACCGCGGCGGCAGTATAACTGACGACGCGACGACGGATCTCTTGATGTCAACAAAAGCGACTGAGCTACACGCACCATGAAATTCGTCAAGTTTGGCAAATACACAGGAGAACCGGCCGACGTTATCGACCTGGAAGAACTGGTCAAGCGCTTGGGGAATTTTTTTCTGCAGAGCGGATTCGAGTCGCAATTCTACAGCGTTTCGCAGATGGACCCGGAGCGCTCGATGGAAGCCCTGCGCGAAGCGATCCTGCGCGCCCTGCAAGAGGGTGATCTGCTTCCTGACAGTGCCATGAGCGATGAGCTGCGGGAAATGTTAAACGACCCCAATGCCATGGACAACGGAGCGGTTAAGGATTTGCTCGACAGACTCACCGAACGCCTGGCCAATGAGGGCTTCATCAATCCGCAACAGCCGCCGCAAGTGACTCCGCCTCCGCAAACTTCCGCCCGCGGGCAAATCGGCCAGCCACAGGACCGAACTGAAGCGCGGTTTGAAATCACCGACAAAACCATCGACTTTCTGGGATTCAAAACCCTCCAGGATTTGCTGGGCTCGCTGGGACGAAGCAGTTTTGGCCGCCACGATACGCGCGACCTGGCCACGGGCGTGGAATCCGGCGGTGTTTCGCGGCCATACGAATTTGGCGACACGCTGAACCTGGACATCAGCGGAACACTTTTCAACGCCGTGCGCCGCGAAGGCGCCAAAGTTCCCATCGAAATGAATTATTCGGACCTGATGGTGCATCAGTGCGAATACCAAAGCTCCTGCGCCACGGTCGTCCTGCTCGATTGCAGCCACAGCATGATTCTCTACGGCGAAGACCGCTTCACTCCGGCAAAACGCGTGGCGATGGCGCTTTCTCACCTCATTCGAACGCAGTACCCGGGGGACACGCTGAGTCTGGTCTTGTTCCACGATTCCGCGGAAGAAGTGCCGCTGGCTGAACTGGCGCGCGTGCAGGTGGGCCCCTATTACACCAACACGCGCGAAGGACTGCGCATGGCGCAGCGCATCCTGCTCCGCCAGAAAAAAGACATGCGGCAGATCGTGATGATCACTGATGGAAAGCCTTCGGCATTGACGCTCGAGGACGGCCGCATTTACAAAAATGCATTCGGCCTGGACCCCTTCGTCGTGGGCCAAACACTCGAAGAAGTGAACAAATGCAAGCGCGCCGGAATTATGATTAACACGTTCATGCTGGCGAGCGACTATTCACTGGTGAACTTCGTCCAGAAAATTACCCAGATGTGCCGCGGCAAAGCCTACTTCACCACGCCTTACACGTTAGGCCAGTACCTGCTGATGGATTACATGTCCCGCAAAACGAAACAAATTCACTAAAAAACTTGAACCGCTGACCCAACGCGAGCGTTGTAAGGTCGCCCGCATGTCAGTATACTTCGCGCCGGATTCGGTGGCCCGATCTGAGCTTCGTAGAAACGAGGTGCCTGCGATGAATTTAAAGCCTGCCGCGTGCATTTGTGTGTTGCTGCTCGCAACATCCACGATCGCCACATCCCAGGAAGCGAAGGAAAAGCCGGAGGCCACCGCGCCCCACAGCAAAGATGGAAAGCGATTATTCGGCACAGCCGAAGCATTGCGTGTAGCGCGCGTGTTTTCGCCGCGACTTTCGCCTGACGGCTCGCGTATCGCCTATCTGGTTGCCGACAACAAAATGGAGAAAGACAAACCGTGGAAATCCACAACACAGCTGTGGCTCGTGCCAACGGCCGGGCCAGCGACCGCCGCGCGGCAATACACGCGAGGCGAAGAAAGTGTTTCGGGTGTTCAGTGGTCGCCTGACGGCAAGATGGTTGGCTTCCTGATGAATGCAGGCGAGGACAAAGACAAGAAACAGCAGGTTTGGTTCATGTACGTGGATGGGGGAGAGCCATGGCAGGTCACAAAGCACAAATCCGGAGTGCGCTCGTTCGAATTCTCGCCCGACGGAAAGACGTTGCTTCTTGTGGCCACCGCACCGGAACCGGAGGATCAAGAGAAACGCATGAAGAACAAGGATGACGCGGAAGTAGTAGACCACGACATGAAAATGGCTCAGCTTTGGACCTGGAACATCTCGTCTGGTGAACAAAAGCAGTTTACCAAGGGCGATTTCACGGTCAGCGATCCACGCTGGTCACCGGACGGCACGCGTATCACTTTTACGAGCAACCCCACGCCGCGGCTCGATGACGGCAGTTTGCAAACCGCGTGGGTGCTTGATGTTGTAGGCGGAAAACAGCGGAAAGTGTCGGACACGCCCGACTTCACACACACGGCGCGTTGGTCGCCGGAGGGGAAGTGGATTGCCTACTTGGTTAGCCGCGCGGCTCCTTTTTACCAGACAAACCTATTTGTAGCCAGCGCCGACGGCGGTAAGGAAAAGAAATTGACCGGGGGGTTTGAGTTGAACGCCGGCGAACCAGTTTGGGCGCCAGATGGCAAAACAGTTTATTTCAGCAGCAACACCCGTGAGTCCGTACAAATCTTCGCCGCAGACGTTTCTGCAGGTTCTGTTCGGCAACTCACGGAAAGGCCAGGCGCGATCAACCTTGCTGAGATCAGCACAAACGGGCAGACGGCAGTTGGAACATGGAGCGATCCAGAGCACCCAGCGGAGGTGTTTCACAGCGACTTGAAGCTTAGCTCGCTCCAGCCGGTCACGAACCACAATGCGTGGCTCGCCGAGTACGCCCTGGGCAGCACGGAAGTCGTGAAATGGAAAAGCAGCAAAGACGGAATGGAAATCGACGGCATCGTGACAAAGCCCGTGGATTTTGAGCCGTCCCGAAAATACCCCTTCCTCCTGAATCCGCATGGCGGTCCCACGGGCGCGTCGCTTCTTACGTTTAATCCGTCAGAGCAAATCCTGGCAGCAAATGGTTATTTGCTTCTCGAGCCGAATTTCCGCGGCTCAACCGGCCGCGGCGAGAAATTCGCGGGTGCGAACCAGAACGACTGGGGCGACGGCGATTACAAAGATGACATGAGCGGCGTGCAAGCAATAGTGGACAAAGGCTGGGCGGATCCGGATCGCCTCGGCGCGTTTGGCTGGTCCTACGGCGGCTTTATGACCATGTGGATCGACACGCAAACCGACAAGTTCAAAGCCATCTCGCCCGGTGCAGGATTGCCGGATCTTTACTCGATGTATTCGCAAACGGACATTCATCGCTACATGACCATGTTCTTTGACAACAAGGAGCCTTGGGACAATTTCCAGGAATACTGGGAGCATTCGCCAATGAAATACATCGAGAAGGTAAAGACACCAACCATGATCCTGCACGGCCAGTCGGACACCCGCGTTCCAATTCCGCAGTCGGAAGAATTCTACCGCGCACTGTATCAACGGCATGTCCCCGTGGAGTACGTGACCTACCCGCGTGAAAACCACGGCTTCGTCGAACCGCGGCACATTCAGGACCGCTGGCAGCGTTATCTGGTTTTCTTCGGCAAATACTTGAACAATCCGCCGAAAACCGAGCCCAAAGATGTTCTCGATCGCCTGAGCAAAGACTTGCCGTAGAGCACAGACCAGTTATGGTGGGCTCTTTCATCGCTTCAAAACCGCGGCCTGGGTTGCGGCGCAGTCGCAAATTAAACTTTGCTGAAAGCTTCTGTTTCAAAGCGACCCTTGCAATCCGTCATGGCTCGTCTTCAACCCTGACATTTCAATGCCTTGCGAGGATTCCGCTCGCACCAAAGAAGGGCCCCTGGTGTCTCGCGTGCAAGAAGCGACGGGATGGCCGGGGCTGAACGTGGGTGTGCCATTCAGAAACGCCGCGGTGGGATTCCAACAATTCCTTCAGAAGCGGGCACCTGGGAACTCGTGCGATTGCGCAAGACAAAGCCTATGAGCGACCGCCTCGACGCACAATGCTTTCGCATCGGCCTCAGCCTGATACCTGATTGACGCACGCTCTTTGCCGAGTCTTTGACTTCCCCGCGTTTCGGAGTATGTTGAGATAAGACGATCCAGCCCAATCGGAGGGTTCTTGATGATTCGTCGTTGTGGTTCGATTGTTGTGTGCTCTCTGTTTTTCGGCTTGTTTATCGCCGGCTGCCAGGGCCAGAAATCCGCAGACCAGCCCCAGGGCGGCTCGGATGCGACCGCGAATTCATCTCCGTCCGCGGCGGAATCCGCCAAGGACGCCATAAAAAAGGCGCTCGAACCGAAACCTTTGGTCGTCCCGGCAGACACCGTGATTTCCGTAGTGCTTGACCAGACCATCAGCTCTAAGACCGCTAATTCCGGCGACAAGTTTTCCGCCACCATCGAGTCTCCCGTTGAGGTCGAAGGCAAAGTGGCCATCCCCAAGGGCGCCCGTGCCGATGGCGTTGTGAAAGACGCGAAGGCCGCCGGACGTTTCAAGGTCGGCGCCAATCTCGCGCTAGAATTGACCGGCATCACCATCGCAAGACGTGACTATGAAGTTCAGACTTCCGGCGCCGCCATGTCCAGCAAAGGCAAAGGCAAGCGCACCGCCGCGATGGTTGGCGGCGGCGCGGCCGGAGGCGCAGCGATTGGCGCAATTGCCGGGGGCGGAAAGGGCGCTGCCATCGGCGCTGTCATTGGAGCGGCGGCAGGCACCGGCGGCGCGGGCTTGACCGGCGACCGCGACATCACGCTCAGCGCGGAAACTCCGCTCGACTTCAAGCTTGTCGAGCCCATAAAGATTCGCCAAAAATAGTTTCCGCAACCTTAGATTTGCGCGACAAGTTTTCCGGGTTGTTTTCTTTCTGCTCCGCGGTCTCCATCCTTCCGCGGAGCGCTTTCTTTTTAATTCGCGCTATTTCGCCATCTGTACGCTATTCCCCAAAAAGAACCGCAGAGTGGTAATCTTTACTTGCTTTCTTTGACCCTGATCACTTCTCTCCACCATGGGAACTTCATCGCCAGTGAGCCGTCTGGCTCGAAAGGGGCTGCTGGTCTCGCCGGTTGGCGCAAACCTATGGGCGTTGTCACCGGACATGCCGCGGACGTGGACTTTTTCACGCCTTGACTTGCTTCTGACCGCGGCGCACCCTTCATTTGAATTTCCGTGCACACGCTGAGACCCATCGGCATCCCTACACAAATCCGTCGAAACGTGACCACCTCCTCATTTCTCTGACCGTGCTGGTTGTGGCACGCGCCTTATCGAGACGCAGGGGTCGAGCCGTTTGTTAAAGCCTCCGCCGATGGGTCAATTTTTCGGTTGGGCGCAAATCCGTACCATCGTAAGTACCAGCGCCGGTCGTTTCGACCGGAGGGCCGGCGTCTCTTGCCGCCTGCAGCGGAGAAATCGCTGAAGAACCTTGAAGGTTGTGCTGCTTGCTCCGTTCCCCGCCCCATTCGCGCACCGATGCCATTCCAGATAAGATAGAACCCAGCAGAAGCCTCAAGGACGCATATGGAATCCGCGTACATTTGCGACGCCGTTCGAACACCAGTCGGCCGGTATGGAGGAACGCTCGCCGTGATTCGCACCGACGACCTCGCCGCCATCCCCATCAAGGCTCTCGTCGACCGCAACCCTAGAGTGGATTGGAACGCCCTCGACGACGTCGTTTACGGCTGCGCCAACCAAGCCGGCGAGGACAATCGCAACGTCGGCCGCATGGCCCTTCTGCTCGCGGGTCTGCCGCAGGAAGTCCCCGGTGACACCGTGAACCGGCTCTGCGGTTCCAGCCTGGACGCCGTCGCCATCGCTTCGCGCGCGGTCAAATCCGGCGAAGCTGACCTGGTCATCGCCGGCGGCGTCGAGAGCATATCCCGCGCTCCGTTCGTCCTCGGCAAAGCCGACAGCGCATTTTCCCGCTCCGCGAAACTGGAGGACACCACCATCGGCTGGCGTTTCGTCAATCCACTAATGAAAGCGAAGTACGGCACCGACTCCATGCCGGAAACCGGCGAAATCGTCGCCGAAGAATTTCACATCAGCCGCCAGGATCAGGATCTTTTCGCTCTCCGCAGCCAGCAGCGCGCCGCCGACGCGATCCGCTCCTGCCGTATGAGCCAGGAAATTGTTGCCGTTCCCATCCCACAAAAAAAGGGCGATCCCACGCTCTTCTCCGAAGACGAGCATCCCCGCCCCGATACCACGCTCGAGGCCCTTGCCAAATTGAAACCCATCGTCAAACCCGATGGCACCATCACCGCGGGAAACGCTTCCGGTGTGAACGACGGCGCGTGCGCCCTGCTCCTGGCTTCGGAAGCCGCCGCAAAGCGTCACGGCCTCACACCCAAAGCTCGTATCGTCGCCGCGGCCGCCGCAGGCGTCGCTCCGCGTATCATGGGCATGGGACCAGCCCCGGCTACCCGCAAAGTCCTCGCCAAAGCGGGTCTGCAACTTTCGCAAATGGAGGTCATCGAGCTCAACGAAGCTTTCGCCTCTCAAGCTGTCGCCGTTCTTCGCGACCTCGGCATCCCTGACGATGCGCCTCACGTCAATCCCAACGGCGGCGCGATCGCCATTGGCCATCCTCTCGGCGCCAGCGGCGCGCGCCTTGTCACGACGGGCCTCTACCAACTCCTCCGCGCCAACGGCCGCTACGCCCTCTGCACCATGTGCATCGGCGTCGGCCAAGGCATCGCCGTCGTCCTCGAACGCATCTGAGCCCTCAGTGTCCTTTGCGCCCGGGGCCTTTTGTGGACAACGACGGCGATGATGGCAAATGGAACTTATAGGCACCGACAAGGCCGCTCTCCAGTGGATTGACTTGCCCAAAGATCTGAAGGCCAAGCCCATAGCTGTCTTCAAAGATGCCTCCAATCCCAAAGCGAAGTAACAGCGTCTCAAAAACAGCACTCCGTGGCCGCACCAGCGGGCGCATCCAGCTCGAATCTAGCTCGCTCTGGAAAGCCAGGCGTGCTGCTCTGCAAGAAGCACTTGCCTGGAATCCCTCGCACAGCCTAATCTGCTCGCGTGCCATGTGGCTCGAACGCAAGCCGCTCGTGTGCAAATCTCCTTAATCGCAGACCAGGAAGGCTCAGCTTTGCAATACAACGCTGTCGCGGACAATCCCTTCGCGATACTGACGGCCATCGTGGCCCCCGCCATCCTCACGAACGCCTCTTCGGTTTTGGCGCTTGGCACGAGCAACCGGCTCGCCCGCGTTGTAGATCGGACCCGCATCGTGGCCGCGCAATTGGATTCCCACGAGCCGGGCACTGCAGATCATCAAATGTGGGCAGCGCAGTTGGCGCCCTTGCACGTGCGTTCGCAGCTACTTGTAAAAGCTCTCCGCCTCTTCTATGTCGGGCTCGGCTTGTTCGCGGCAACCGCGCTCGTCTCCGTAGGCGGTTCGATTGAGGCTTACTATGGCCACCCCGTTCTCTTCCGCGCTGCTGCCGCTTTGGCAGTTGCCACGGGCGCTTCCGCGGTTCTGGGATTGTGCGCGGGCTGCGTGTTGATGGTCCGCGAAACACAGCTCGCCGTAAAATTCCTGGAGGAGGAAGCGAAAACGCAACTGGCTCTGCACCATCCACCACAACCATCCCGCTAGCCTCTTTCCCTTTCTCTGAATTCCAATGAGCCACAACTTATCGGGGACTCCCTTGACCCGCTGTTCCTCCCTGGACCTTTTTCAGCAATTCGGGTGTACAATGCCGCCGTTTCCCAGCTCTTCCACGGCAATCTTGAGACACGCGAGGTGACGATCGCGACCGGGACGATCGCGGCTGTCAATTTCCGCTCGAATTTCAAACGAAATGGCTCTGCTCCCTTGAAAATATGGAGAACACTCGGAGCTGAAC
Organism: Candidatus Acidiferrum sp.; assembly: GCA_035262885.1. GTDB lineage: Bacteria > Acidobacteriota > Terriglobia > Acidiferrales > UBA7541 > Acidiferrum. The sequence goes on along the minus strand of DATFRZ010000073.1, from coordinate 8,435 downwards.
AGCCATTTCCGATTCTCCATCGTTGAGGAGGCACAAGACATCATGATTCAAATGCATGCCTTCTATATATTTCTGATCGCTGCGGGGTTGTTAATCGCCGCGTTCCTCTACGTCGCGCTTAGTACACGTAACGCGCGAGAGATCAACATGCAATCCGCGTACGGCTTGCGCAAACTTCTTTTTTTCGTCGTGCTCGCCGTGCTCGTCTTGGGCATAGGCATGACGCTCGGCAAAACCCCCTACCCCAAAGCCAACGAACTACCCGGGAAAGTCGTTTTTGTTGTTGGCAAACAATTTTCTTTTGCCCTCTCGGACACACCCATAACGAATGACCAGGATTACGAAGCTCGCACCTACGGCATTCCCGTGCAGGTTCCCGCCGGTTCGTTGACGGAATTCCGCGTTATTAGCTTCGACGTCAATCACAGCTTCGCCGTGTACTCCCCGGATGATCATCTTCTCGCACAGACCCAGGCCATGCCCGGCTACGTAAACCGCCTGCGGGTTCGTTTCGATCAGCCAGGAAGGTATTACGTTTTATGCCTGGAACTTTGCGGTATGGGTCACCACCGCATGCGCGGCGTGTTCGACGTCAATTAAGGACCCAAGGAGGCCTCCAATGACCGCAGCAGCAGCCGACTCGGGATTGTGGAGCGAAGCGGAACTGGCTAAATTCCGCCGCATGACTCTGATCTGGGGCATCACCGTCTTACTCCTGCTTCCCATCCTTGCGCTTCTCGGATATTTCATGCGCTTGTATCAATCCGGCGCATTCTCGGGAATGCGAGCGGAGTGGTTTTATGCGGTGCTTACGCTGCATTCTCTCGGCATGGTTGGCACCTGGTTCGTCGGCTCGATGGCCGGCGTAAGCTACCTGCTTCTGAAATACACGCGCCCCAACCTGGCTGTTTCGAAATTTGTTTACGTCGGCACGCTTCTCGGTGTCGTGCTCTTAATCGCTTGCACTTTGGGCGGATTATTTGGAACCGGTTGGTATTTTCTTTATCCCTTGCCGCTTTTCGCACAAGGTGTTTGGGCTCCCTGGGCTACTTTTACCTTTTTCGCGGCGCTTACGATTCTCGGCGTTTGCTGGACCATCTGGACCTTGGACCTGCTCCGCGCCGTTGCCCAGCGCTATTCCTTAGGCGCCGCGCTGGGTTGGAACTATCTCGTAGGCAAGCCTGGGCCTGAATTGCCTCCCCTGGTTTTGATTACCACCGTCAGTCTCATCGTCAGCCTCTCAGGTTTCGTCGCTGCCGTCATCGTGATTGCGCTCTTCGCCGCCAGGGCTCTCGGCGTCAACGTTGACCCCCTGCTCATGAAAAATCTCACCTTCTTCTTCGGCCACGACCTGGTGAATATCACCATGTATTTGGGGATTGCCATGGTCTACGAGCTGCTTCCCTCCTATGCCGGTAGACCGTGGAGAACCAATCGCACCGTGGCCATCGCTTGGGGCGCCGTCCTTTTTCTTGTAATGTTCGCGTTCTTCCATCATCTCTACATGGATTTCGCTCAGCCCACTTGGATCCAAAAGCTCGGCCAGATTTGCTCCTATCTGCTCGCGATGCCCGCGGGCGTCGTGTCCATTTTCGGAACGCTTGCTTTGGTCTTCGCTGCAAGGATGAAGTGGACGCTGTCTTCCACTTTCTTCTTCCTGGGTATTCTGGGCTGGGGCATTGGCGGCATCGCTGCCGTGATCGATTCCACGGTGGAAGTCAATTTTCACTTTCATAACACGCTTTGGGTTCCCGCGCATTTTCACACATACTATCTGATGGGCGTGGTGCTTATCATCCTTGGTTTCATCGACCACGCCGGCAAGGAGCTTTCCGGCCTCGAAGAGAAACCTGCCCTCAGCAAGCTGACTACCGCCCTCCTGTTGATCGGGGGTTATGGCTTTTTGTTCATGTTCTATTGGGGCGGCGTAAATTCCGTGCCTCGGCGTTACGCCATTTACCCTCAAGAGGTAATCCAGGGTACGCTCTACGCGCGCATCGCCGTAGGCTTCATTACCCTGCTCCTCCTGGGAATCCTGCTCTATCTGTGGGAAACGGGAAGGCGTTGCCTCAAAGCACTGGCTTGACATCTTCCAAGATGCACAAAACCGGTCCACAATCTCGTCATCGTCTCCCCTTCAGGTGGTCTTTCCGTGCCGCCTGTGTCGCCTTCTTTGCATTCTCTGTCTTCATTTTTGTGCGCGTGGCATGCGCGCAGGATTCTTTCGGCCAGCCTTCCCAGGAACCACCCAACGAAGAGCGCTTCGTCTACAAACTGACCCCCGACGTTCCCATCACGACTTCTTCCGGCGTGCAAAATCTCTCGGCTATCTGGCATGAAAAACCCGTCCTCCTTACCATGATCTTTTCCCGTTGTGCCCGCGTCTGCTCGCCGTTCTTGCGTTCGCTCAACTCCGCCGTCTCTGACGCAGGGGGCTTGGGAACCGACTACCGCATCGTGGTCCTCAGCTTTGACCCGAAGGACACGCTCGCCGACATGCAAGGCCTGGCAAGCCAGCTTGGCCTGAACGCAGATCCAGACTGGACTTTTGGGGTGGCATCTCCTTCTGATATCCGCAGCTTGGCCGCGGCCACTGGCTTTTGGTTTCAATGGGATTCATCCACCCAACAGTTTGACCACGCCTCTCTTGTCGTGGCCATCGATCGCGGCCAACTGGTGAGAATGCTGGCGGGCCCCAGCGTACCTGCAGCTTCGCTGCGAGAAGTCGTTCAGGAATTGCGCGGCAAGTTTGTGGCCTCTTATGCCCTCGCAGGCAAAGTCGCCTTCCGGTGCTTTGAGTATGACCCCACCAGCGGGCGCTACTCGCTCGACTGGGGCCTCGCGCTGATGCTTCTTCCCGGCACGTGCGCGATCCTTGCCACTGCTTGGGTTTTCTTTCTCTTGCCTGCAAGCCGAAAGAAACGAAATCTCATCTAAACGTCCTATGCCCTTTTTTTATTCGAACCACGCCCAAATCCATTACTCTCTCGCAGGCCCACCGGGTAAGCTTGCTCTCATCCTTTCGAATTCTCTCGGCGCAGACCTTTCCATGTGGGACGCGCAAATCCCCGAGTTCACGAAATCCCTCCGCGTTCTCCGGTCCGACACCCGCGGCCATGGCAAATCTTCCGTCACGCCCGGCCCCTATTCCATCGAGCGACTCGCTAAAGACGTTCTCGCTCTTGCCGACTCTCAGCAATTCGACCGCTTTCACTTCTGCGGACTCTCCATGGGCGGCCAAATCGGCATGTGGCTCGCCGCAAATGCCCCGCAGCGTCTTAACAAAGTCGTTCTCTGCAGCACTGCCGCCAAAATCGGCACCGCTGAAATGTGGGACGCTCGCATCGCAAGCGTTCTCAAGGAAGGAATGAAGAACGTCGCGGCCGCGGCCATCGAGCGCTGGTTCACCGCCGCCTTCCGCGCAAGAAATCCCTCGGTCATCGCCAGCATTCAGAAAATTCTTGAAGCCACCAGCCCCGAAGGATACGCCGCTTGCTGCGCCGGGCTTCGCGATTTCGACTTCCTCGAAAAGCTAAACACGATCCGCATTCCCACTCTGGTCATCTCCGGAAAGCACGACCCTGCCACGACTCCTGCCGACGGCCAATTTCTTGCGAACCACATCGGAGGCGCACGCTATCTCGAACTCAACGGCGCGCATCTCTCGAACATCGAAGAAGCGGATCGCTTCACCCGCGAAGTCCGGAGCTTCTTGCATTCTTAGATTCTTAGACTCTTCGACTCTTACTCTTACTCTTGCCCACCGTGTTCTCCAACCCTCGGCACGCCGACTCGCTGCTCTATAGCGCTTTTTTGTTGTCAACTGCCAACTCTTGCTTTATAACGGCTATGGAAGAGTTGCACTATAGCGCTATCCGAAAGCACGCCCAAACGGCAAACGCTTTCAGGTTTGCCGGGGCATGCTTTGCACGAATGATGTTCTGTAGCGGGCCCTGCGGTCTCTTCAAAATAGAAACCGTTCTTTCAACAGGTGTACCCAATGCCGTCGAGCAAGAAAACTCTAGCTGTGCCCGGGGGCCTTTCCGCTCGCGTTCCGGCGGCGCTCCCCGCTTATCAGCGCATCCAAAGCATCATCCGCAAACGCATTGATTCCGGGCAACTTCAGCCCGGCGACGCCGTCCCATCCGAGCGTGATCTCGCCAAAACCCATCACGTCAGCCTCATGACCGCGCGCCACGCCCTTGCCTTTCTAGAACGCGAGGGCCTGGTTGAGCGCCGGCGCGGCATTGGCACCTTCGTTGCTCCGCCAAAAATCCACTTCAACAAATTGATGAGCTACACCGAGCAAATGGCTGCACGCACGCTTACCGCCGGCGCCAAAATCCTCTTTGCCAAGGTCGTCAACGACGAAAACGAAGCCGCCGCCCGCCTTTCCCTTCCACCCGACAGCAACATTCTCAAAATCGAACGCCTCCGCCACGCCGCCGAAGAACCCTTCGCGCTCGAAACCTGTTATCTCGACGCTGCCGAGTTTTCAGGTTTGCTTGAAGTCCCCATCGCTCGCGAATCTCTTTTCGCCATTCTCGAGCGTGATTTCAAAGTCGAGTTGGGTTACGCCGACGAAGAAGTGGACGCCACCGCCGCCGACACGCGCCTCGCGGAGCTCCTCGCGATTCCGCGCCGTGACCCGCTTCTGCGCATCCGCCAGGTCATCTATTCCACCAACGGCAAGGCCATCATGTATGTGTTGGGTTTTTACCGGTCCGACCGGCACAATCTGGTGATTCGCCGGTTTCGATGATCGGTCTGGGCAAGTCTCCGGTCTCGACCAAACATTCTCCGGTTCCTGAACGCTAGCGATTTTTGAAAGGGCGGCGCATGCTGGTCATCCTGAAGCGCAACAACGAAGAAGTAAACGAGCAGGCCGCGCTGCTCATCGCCGGCGCCATCAAGAAAAAAGCTGCGCCAACCCTCGGCCTCGCTACCGGCGCAACGATGGTTGGCCTCTACAAGCATCTTATCCGCTTGCACCAGGCCGGTTCGCTCGATTTCTCGCAAGTCACCACCTTCAATCTCGACGAATATCTCGGCCTGCCTGCCGCGCATCCGGAGAGCTTCCACCACTTCATGCAAGAAAACCTCTTTCGCCACGTGAACGTGGCTCCGCGGAACATTCACATTCCCGACGGAAGCATCCGCGGCGATTACGATGCCTACTGTGCCTCCTACGAGCAGTCCATCCGTGCCGCGGGCGGAATCGACTTGCAACTGCTCGGCATCGGCCGCAACGGGCACATCGGTTTCAACGAACCTACGTCCAGCCTGGCATCGCGCACGCGCCTCAAGGTCTTGAGCCGCGAAACACTCGCCGACAACGCCAACTTCTTCGCTCCCGGCGAAGAGAGCCCGCGCTGCGCCATCACCATGGGTATCGGCACGATTCTCGAAGCGCGCAAGATTCTTTTGCTCGCGACCGGTGCGTCCAAAGCCGCCGCTGTCGCCAAATCCATCGAAGGCCCCATCACCTGCGCTGTGTCAGCTTCGGCGTTGCAACTTCATCCCGACGTGACGTTCCTCCTTGACGAACCCGCCGCCGCGCAACTCACGCAGCGTGACTACTACAACCGCGTGCTGGAAATGACCGCGCTTCTAACCCCCGAGCGCCTGTCATGAAAACCTGGAAATTGGAAAGAAGATGGAGAAGAGATTCGGTTTACGCCCCCGGCGCCATGTGGCGCATCCGGGCATTGGACCTGTTCCGAACCATTTGCCATTTTCAATTTTCCCTTTTCCGCATTCACATTCCCATTTTCAATTTTCCCTTTTCCATTTTCCGCTAAAATAAGCCTGTGCCATTTGTTGCAAAGAAGGCTCCGCCCCCGAGCCTCTTCCCCATGTTCGTAAAGCTCGAAGGCCGCCCTTGCCTCGTCGTCGGCGCCGGCGCCGTCGCCGAGGGCAAAATCGCCGGCTTGCTCGACGCCGCGGCCAAAGTCCGTGTCGTCGCTCCCGAGGCCACCGAGCAGGTGAAATTCTGGGCTGCCTCCGGCCAAATCGAATGGCTCGCTCGCGCATGCGAGCCCACCGACCTCGAAGGCATGTTTCTCGTCGTCGCCGCCACGAATTCACAGGAATTGCACGAAAACATTCACGCCGAAGCCCGTCGCCGCGGTGTGCTTTGCAACGTCGTAGATGTGCCCGAGCTTTGCGACTTTTACTACCCCGCCGTCGTGCAGCGCGGCGCGCTCCAAATCGCTGTCTCCACTTCCGGCCAGAGCCCCGCGCTGGCCCAGCGCCTCCGCAAAGAACTCGAAGAGCAATTCGGCCCCGAGTACGAAGCCTGGCTTCATCAGCTCGGTGAGGAGCGCGAAAAACTCTTCGCCGCCAAAATCGATTCCGAAGAGCGCAAACGTCTCCTCCACGACCTCGCCAGCGCCGACGCCTTCAAGTCCTTCCTCCGCAAACGCAAGCGCGCCAAGAAATAACGGCGCGTCGCCCGCGCGGTTCTAGGGACGGCTGGCCGACCTTACCCAAGCGAACGACTCCACACCCTCCCCATCACCCCGTCGAGCAGCACGCGCAGAACCAGCGCATTTGCCACTCCTTCGGTTCCGATATTCGCCGAGAACCGCTTCTCGAATCGATGGAATCCCACGTGGCTGCTGGTGAAATCATAACCGGCAATTTCCTTCCACTGAATTTGCTTGTCCCCATGCCATTTTCTCAGGGTTACGCCTTCCGCCCTGCTTACGAGAATCGAGCCGAAATCCAGTACCGCGCCGCTCTGGAACTCTTCCACGGACTTCTGCAGGAGCCGCTCCAGGGTGGCCTTCGCGATCCTTTCCGCCAGTTCATCTGCGCATCGAATACGCTCTCCCAGCGAGATCTCGTGTCCATGGGCATCAACGAGCTTCAATCGGTGGAGCGTTCCCAGCGGGATCCAATGCGCATGAACCTCATACGAATAGAAGAACATCCGCTCGACATCTTGCCAGCGCATCTCCCCGTACCCAAGAATTCCCCGGAACGAAATCCCCGGATCATGGAGCCACACCCGGGAACGCAAATGGTGCAGCAGGAGTCCCGAAAAGACCGCCGTCATCCCCACGAAAACGGCCCATGCGGTTTTGTTCAGTGCGTCTAACGCCACTGCGTAGGCCAGCCCGCAAAACAGGCCCCCAATCGCCACAAGAATCCCGGTGACCTTAATATTCGGCCCATACGTTTCCAGCGCCGGCCCTAGCGTGTAGTTCATCTCGTGCCCTGGCTTTGTAGCCGCGAGTTTACCTCGCCTTCTTGCCTCCTCTCTCATTTTTCTCGTGCTGACCTTTCGCGCCTGCTTGCCGAGGGTCACGTCGGCTCTTCTCTCCGCCTTCTGCTTTCAAGCTTTATTTGATAAACGGCAAATACGCGGGAACTCTCCCTCGATACTCCCGAAACCGCTCGCCAAATTGAGACTCGAGCAAGCGGTCCTCAATTCGCACGCGAATCTCCGTGCCAACCAAAAACACCGCCACCGCCACGACCAGCTCCACCGGCGGCGTAACCAGGAATCCGATGCCCAAAAGGTTGAAAAGCATCGAAGTGTAAATCGGATGCCGCACCAGCCGGTACGGCCCGCCGGTCACCAGCTCGTGATCGGCGCTCAGCCCCGCGTCGAGCCGCCACTGCTTTCCCAGCGAACGCGTTCCGGTCCAGGAAAGCAGCGCCGCGAGCAGAAAGAAAACCACGGAAAGCACCACACGCCATAACGGAAGGGGCCTCGCCCAAAAGCTGTTTTGCCACAAGATCGCATACGCCAGCGCCACCAGCAGAATCCCCCACCGCGCGCGCCGGTCCACCTGTTTCGGTTTTTCCCGGCTCCGTTTCGCCAGCACAAACGGCAGCACCCACAAAAGCCATCCGGCTGCCAATATCCCGTACGCGTAAGCAGGCATTCTCTTTCTACGCGCTCCCTTCTCGCAAAATTGCGCCGCCTGAGGCGGTCTCCTCTCCTATCATACCGAGCCTGGCTGCCGCAGGCAGGCGCGGCGAGCTACTCTGCGCCATCGAGCGGCTTTTGCTCGCTGAATCGTGGCTTGATTGCAACCCCAAGCAGTCGACGAGACTATGGCCGGGTGCGGGTGCCCCACGCTTTCGAGTTTCGTTTCAGAAAACGCGCACCAATCTCCCCTTCTAACTCAGATCTCGTCTTTGGTCTCGTGGACTCGACGCCAGCTTTCAGAGCGCGAGCAACCTCGGGAGCTTCCCTTAATGGGATTAAGGTAAACACCGGATTGCTTTTTCAAGTGTTACGGTTTTAGTTGTTAGGGCTTTTGACCATTGCGCCGTCGTTATTGGGCAAAAGTGCCCCAGTTGCAAGCCCGCCCTCAAGAAAACTTAGGCTAGGAAGATGGACGGCCGTAAAGAAAAGCGAACGCCCGGCACGCTTCGAGTGCTGCTTTCAAATGGAGCACAACCCGTTGTTGCGGAGTATG
>DATFRZ010000072.1:0-12062 GCA_035262885.1 Candidatus Acidiferrum sp. | reverse complement strand
GCGGTCGAAGTGGTTGACGCGGTGGCGCAGCTCTTCGCCGCAGCCGAACATCATGGTAGCGGTAGTCCGCAGTCCGAGCGAGTGCGCGATTCGGTGGACTTCCTCCCACTCGTCGCTGGTGCACTTGAGGCGCGCGATGCGGGCCCGCACTTCGTCGTCGAGAATTTCCGCGCCGCCCCCGGGAATGGATTGCAGGCCTGCGTCCATCAGGCGCTGAATCGTTTCGCGAAGGCTGATTTCCGACACTTCCGCGATGCATAGAATCTCCGGCGCGGACAAACAGTGCCGGTGCACTTGCGGGTAGCGCGCTTTCAAGGAGCGCAAAAGATTTTCGTAGTAGCCGATTTGCAGGTCGGGATGCAGGCCGCCTTGCAAAAGGATTCCCGTGCCCCCGAGTTCCAACATCTCGTCGATTTTTTTGTAAATCTCCTCGAACGGCAGGATGTAGCCGTCTTTCGCGCCGAGCGGCCGATAGAACGCGCAGAAAGAACAGTACTCGGTGCAGAAATTTGTGTAGTTGATGTTGCGGTCGATTTGATAAGTGACCACGCGCGGGTCGTTTTTCTTCAGGCGCATTTGATGCGCGGCCATGCCGAGGCCAACGAGATCGTCGGATTCGAGCATTTCAAGCGCTTGTTGTTTTGTCAGTGCCAAGATTCATTCCTGCAAACTCATCGAGCCGGGTGAAGCTGGGCAAGCCAGCATTCCTCGCTACCGAATGACAGGGGCGAACATTTCAGCCCAGTCCAACTTGAAAAAACCTGCGGGCCGCCTCAAAAGGCGGCCCCTACAACTTCAGGGCTTCAGACCTTGCAGCGGCCCAGTGAATCGCGCCGGCCTCCGGGATCAAGCCCAGTTTTGCCGCGTGCGCGAAATACAGTTCGAGGCCCCGGCGGTTTTCTGCATCGAGCGAAAAATCGATGTTGTTGCGCAAGTACGATTCGAGCGCGCTTTGCGGCAACTCCAAGTCCTGCGCCGCCTCGTAGCTGATTTCGCCGAGATGCGCGAGTCCGAAATCGCGTGACGCTAGAAAATCCGTGGTCAATTCGGCGGTGGCCAATTCGCGACGCACAGCCCAGAGGGCGAGGACCGCCGGCAAGCCGGTCAGAGCACGCCATTCGCCGACAACGTCGTAAACGTAAAGCAATTCGGAGCGGCTGATGCCGAGGGTGGCCGCTTGGCAAATGGTTTGCCCCGCTCGGCCTTGCCAACTACCTTTTTCGATGCCGAGCGAGATGCGCAATGCGGGATCGCCGATGATGAGCGCCGCCTCCGAATGCTGCAGCATTTCCTGCAAGTCGGGCGGCGCCTGCAAGAATTGCGGTGCGATGCGCCACTTCTCCGCGCACAAAATGCGCGTCAGGACCTGCGTGCTGCGCGAGCTGCTGTCGAGCGCAAGGGTTTGCACTTGCCCAAGAGGCTTCTTCGCCACGATGAGCAGGCTGCGGACTTGATTCTTGGACGCGATGGTCATGTCCGGCAAGACTGCGAGGCCGGGAATGCGCTGGTACTCGATGGCTGGAATGATCGCGACGTCCGCCCGGCCGAGGCGCAAATCTTCTGCGCACTGCGACGGCACGGTGAAAGACAAGTTGTACTTGCCCCGAAGCGGCCCGTTGGTAAAGCCCCAGACGAGCGGTGCGGTGTTCAGGTATTGCACGATAGAGATACGCAGCTGGCTCACGATGTAAGTTTTCCCAAGCCGAGGCCAGTATAGCAGAGGCATTTCGGGTCTGTGGGCAACGACGGTAATTTAGAAGGGTTCGGCGGCGCTGAAAAATGTGAAAGACGCGACTCGCGATCGGTGTTCCCGGATGCGAAAGCCTATTCCCATCTTATTTGCTCGTAGATCGCCCGCAGACGTTGCCCTCTAACCGGATTGACGGATGCCAGGAATGCGATCCGTCCTTTCAGATGCTCGCCCGAATCCTTGTGACCGTCGCGGTTCTGGGTTGCCACGCCTTTCCCCACGCAGTTGGTGAGAATGGCCTTCAACCGATTGGCCCGCAAGAAACGAGGTCGCCGGCGCGGCGGCAAGCCAACGGTTCGTCATGGTGGAGGGCGGCGGAATGCTCCAACGAGTCTGACCTTGCGTGAGCATGTCTGCGTAATCGCGCAGCACCGCTCACGCGACGAGATGCTAGTCCTTCACGTTCCCCTGGGGTAGCCCCAGAGAGGCACAACCGAGCTGAGCGCTCGATTCAAGCCGGCTTGGAGCATCCGCCGCCGGCCGGATTATAACAGCGGCGAACAGTTAGGCGGTTTGTCGGGTTCTGGTGTAAAACCATTCGGCGCGGGTGGGGGTAGGTAATGCTCAAGAGAATTCTTGGAGTCTTGGCGGTTGTGGCCGTAAGCGGAGCCGTCTGCGGAAAGATCCGGGCGGAAGCCCAGCCTCTACCACAGCGAGCGGCGGAGACGGCGCAGGCCCCCGCGCAAATGCCCACGATCGGGGAGAAGACGGCGGGGATGCAGAAGCTGCCCGGGTACTTCAATCTGTACTGGGATGCCAAGCAGGGGAAGCTGTGGCTGGAAATTGACAAGTGGGGAACGGAGTTTCTCTACCAGAGCGGGCTGCCGGCGGGGATTGGGTCGAACGACATCGGGCTGGACCGCGGGCAATTGGGCGCAACACGCATCGTGCGGTTTGACCGCAGCGGGCCGAAGGTGCTGTTGATGCAGGAAAACCTCGAATACCGCGCGGTGAGCAACGACCCTGACGAACGTCGCGCGGTGCGTGATTCGTTCGCGGAGTCGGCGCTGTGGGGATTCACAGTGGCGGCGGAAGAAAAGGACCGCGCGCTGGTGGATGCGACGGATTTCTTTCTGCGCGACGCGCATCACGTTCCCGAAGCGCTGCAACGGACCAAGCAAGGCGCGTTTCATCTGGAGGGGACACGCTCTGCAATCTATTTGGCGAACACCAGGAATTTTCCGCTGAATACGGAAGTGGAAGCCACCCTCACGTTCGCTGGCACGGATCCAGGCCCGTGGGTGCGGCAGGTGACGCCTTCGCCGGACGCGATTACCGTGCGCGAGCATCACTCGTTCGTGCAACTGCCGCCAGCCGGCTACAAGCCGCGCGCTTATGATCCGCGCGCGAGTTTCTTTGGGATCCAGTACCTGGATTACGCCACGCCGATCAGCGAGCCGATTGTGAAACGGCTCATGGCGCGGCATCGCCTCGAGAAAAAAGATCCGAAGGCGGTGGTCAGCGAGCCGGTGCAGCCGATCGTGTATTACCTGGACCGCGGCGCGCCGGAGCCGATTCGCTCGGCGCTGCTCGAAGGGGCGCGCTGGTGGAACCAGGCGTTCGAAGCGGCGGGGTACAAGAACGCGTTTCGCGTGGAAATGCTGCCGGAAGGCGCGGACCTGATGGACCTGCGCTACAACGTGATTCAGTGGGTGCATCGCGCGACACGAGGATGGTCGTACGGCGCGGGAGTGATTGATCCTCGGACGGGCGAAATTATCAAAGGGCACGTCACTCTGGGTTCACTGCGCGTGCGGCAGGACTATTTGATTGCGGAGGCGCTGCTGGCGCCCTACGAGAAAGGCAAACCGCTCTCGCCGAAGATGCAGCAGATGGCGCTGGCGCGGCTGCGGCAATTGGCGGCGCATGAAGTCGGGCACACGCTGGGGCTTGAGCACAACTATACGGCGAGCACGGTGAACCGCTCTTCGGTGATGGATTATCCGCCGCCGTACATCAAGCTCGGGGCGGACGGCGTGCCGGACTTGTCGGATGCGTATGCGACCGGGATCGGCGAATGGGACAAAGTGTCGATCACTTACGGTTACCAGGATTTTCCTGCGGCCGTGGATGAGCGCGCGGCGCTCGACAAGATTCTGAAGGACGCGTTCGCGCGAGGACTGCGCTTTTTGACGGATCAGGACGCGCGGCCGCCGGGGTCTTCGAGCAGCCTTGCACATTTGTGGGATTCCGGCACGAACGCCGTAGACGAATTGAACCGGCTGATGCAGGTGCGCGCGGCGGCGCTGCGGCGATTCGGCGAGAACAACATACGCGAAGGCGCGCCGCTGGCCACGCTCGAGGACGTGCTGGTGCCGCTCTACATGTTGCATCGCTACCAGGTGGAAGCGGCGAGCAAGCTGGTGGGAGGGATGGACTACACGTTTGCGTTGCGAGGAGACGGGGAAACGCCGACGCAGATTGTGGCCCCGGCGGAACAGCGGCGGGCGCTCGCGGCGGTTCTTGCGACGCTGAAGCCGGAAGTGCTGGCGCTGCCGGAATCGTTGTTGAAGATGATTCCTCCGCGTCCGCCGGAGTACGAACGCGGGCGGGAGCATTTCAAGATTCGAACGAGCCCGGCATTTGATGCCATGGCTCCGGTGGAGGCTGCGGCCCAGCACACGTTGCAGTTTTTGTTCAGTTCGGAGCGCGCGGCGAGATTGGTGGAGTTTCATGCGCGGAATGCGGAGAATCCAGGGCTTGAGGAAGTGCTGGATGCGGTTTTGACGGCCACGTGGAAGGCTCCGCATGGTCAAGGGGCTGCGGCGCAAATTGCGAATGTGCTGGATGACGTGGCGTTGTATGACCTGCTGTCCCTGGCCACAGAGCAAAGCGCCTCTGAGCCGGTGCGGGCCGTGGCTGCTCTCAAGCTCGGGGAACTCCAGATTTGGATCGACCACTCGCTTGAGTCGGCTAGCGACCATGAGCAAAAGGCGCACTTGAGCTTGGCAGCTCGGCAAATCCTTTGGTTTCTGCAGAATCCGAAAGAATTCGCCATGCCACCTCCCCCCAGTTTGCCTCCCGACGGGCCGCCGATTGGGAGCGATGGGGATTGGGACTGGGAGCACTGACTGAAGTCCCAAGTGCTTGTGGCATTGCCGAGGTGCAGCCAGGACTCCTCGTCGCTGCGCCCCTCGTCGGGTCTGCCGTAGTGCAGGGAGTAGATAGAATCGCCGTGACAAACGGCACCTTTCCTCGTCTATAGCTGCCAGGAGGGCCTTATGCGTCCACATACCGATCTTCGCCTGATTTTCGGCTCGATCTTAATTGCGGTTGGTCTATCAGCCACGCCTGCCGCCCCACGGCATCACTCCGTAAGGAACGCCGACGACCATTGGCGTCATTCCGTGAACATCTCCGGCAGCCACCGCCAGCCGGCAAACGATTGCTCGGACCTGCACTTTCGCTTTGACGACCGCGACGCGGTGGTGCGGTCAGAAACACGCACACTGAGCAAGGCCGAAGCGCCAGTATTGAAGGTGCACCCGCACGCCAACGGCGGCACACAAGTCGTGGGCGGGGACAGTGCGAATTATTCGGTGACGGCTTGCAAAGCGGTGGAGGCGGGCGCTGATGCTGAGCGCGTACTCTCAGAAATCACCATGACCATCGAGAACGGCACCGTGTCGACGCACGGCCCATCGGGAGAAGATCGGGATTGGACGGTGTACTTGCTGATTCGCGCGCCGAAGTCGGCGGCGATGGAGCTGGATACTATGAACGGGCCGATTTCTTTGTATGACGTAAATGGAAAATTGACCGCGCACGCGAACAACGGGCCGATCAGTCTGCACCATTTCTCTGGAGACGCAGACGTTACGGCGCAGAACGGCCCCATCAGCATGGAAGGCAGCAGCGGGAAGATTCGCATCAAGACGCAGAATGGCCCAATTTCGGTGGATTTGAAAGAGACAAGCTGGAACGGCGAGGGGCTGACCGCGGACGCGCAAAATGGTCCGGTGACGTTGCGGGTGCCGAGCGGGTTTCAGTCGAGCTTTGTTGTGGAATCGACCAATCGCGCGCCGATGAGTTGTCACGCGAGCATTTGCGGCAGCGCGCGCAAGACCGGGGATGACGAGCACCGGCGAATCGAGTTCGGCTCGTCACCTGCAGTGGTGCACCTGTCCACCGTGAACGGCCCGGTTTCGGTGGAGGATGGACGCGACTGAAGCCGGACTTGCGGAATTGGCCGTCAGGCCGGGTTCGCAGCACGCGATTTGTCTGCTCACGTGGACGCGATTGCGCGGTTGCAGATAAACTTTGACGCATGCTGCTGGAAGCACGCGTCGCGCAACAGGTAGCGGAAGCGGAGGCCGCGCGCCTGGCCCGCGAAGTTTATGGGCTGGAAGCCAACGCGAGGGCGCTTCCGGGGGAATTCGACGACAATTTTCATTTGACCACCGCGGACGGGCGGGCCTTCGTTTTGAAGGTGATGCATCCCGCGCGCGAGCCTTCCTTCATTGACTTGCAATGCAAAGCGCTGGTGCATCTGTCCGAGCGTGCGCCGCAACTGCCTTTGCCGCGCGTGCTGCCAAATCGCAGCCGCGAATTCTACTTCAAGATCACTGCCGCAGATGGCTCCGAGCGGCTTGTGTGGCTGCTCAGCTTCCTGAAGGGAACGGTCCTTGCCGAAGTGCATCCGCGCACGCCAGAGTTGCTTCGCGATTTAGGGCGGTTACTGGGTCAGATGGATGCGGCGCTGCAATCGTTCGAACATCCTGCCGCGCATCGGGAATTGAAGTGGGATTCATCGCGAACCGGTTGGATCAAGGAATACCTTCCGGAAATCGAAGGTGCGGAACGGCGCGCGCTGGTGGAAAAGTTCCTGGCGCTTTATGAAGCCGAAGTCGTGCCGGGGCTTCCGCGCTTGCGCCGCAGTGTGATTTACGGCGACGCGAATGACTACAACGTGCTGGTGAGCGATCCCTGGCCGCAGCCGCGCAAAGTCGCAGGCGTGATCGATTTTGGCGATATGCATCATGGCGTGACGGTTTCGGAAGCAGCGATCGCGGCGGCCTACGCGATTCTGGGGAAAACGGATCCGCTGGAAGCGGCGACGGAACTGATTAGCGGTTATCAGCATGCATTTCCTCTGCAGCAGGAAGAAGTTGCCGTTCTTTTTCCTCTGGTAGGTGCGCGGTTGGCGGTCAGCGTGACCAACTCCGCGCATCGCAAAAAGGTGAAGCCGGACGATGCGTATGTGACCGTTAGCGAAGAACCGGCATGGAAGGCGCTCGAGCAGCTTGCAGAAATTCATCCGCGATTCGCGCATTGCGCATTTCGTGCCGCCTGCGGAATGACACCCGTTCCCGAAGGCGAAAGGGTTCAGCGCTGGCTGACAGCAAATGGAAAATCTGCGGCATCGATCCTGGATGTTGACTTACGAACTTCACCAAGTTTCGTTTTCGATTTGGGCGTAGGCAGTTTGTTGCTCGGCGCGGATCCGAGCGCTGCGGAGACTCCGGCCCTTACCGAGAAAATCTTTGGCGAAATGAAACGCGCGGGCGTGCGCGTGGGAGTCGGGCGATACAACGAAGCGCGGCCGCTTTACAGTTCGCCGCGGTTTGCGAGCACCGATAATCCCGTAGAAGAACGTCGGACGATTCATTTGGGCATTGATCTTTTTGTTGAGCCGGGGACGGAATTGCGCGCGCCGCTTGATGGTGTGGTGCACCTTCTCGCGAACAATGCCGTCCCGCAAGACTATGGACCGCTGGTGATTTTGCGGCACGAAACCGATGATGTCGGAGAATTCTTCACGCTGTACGGCCACCTGACGACGCAAACGCTCGATAGATTGAAAATTGGACAGCGCATTTCGCGAGGGCAGGAATTTGCGCGCGTAGGAACATCTGACGAGAACGGCGGCTGGGTGCCGCACGTACATTTTCAAATCATTCTCGATTTGCTTGACCTTGGCGGCGATTTTCCCGGCGTAGCCTACGCATCGCAGCGTGCCGTGTGGACAAGCCTGTCGCCGGATCCGAATCTCTTGCTTGGAATTCCTGCGAATCGTTTTCCTCCACATGAGACGGGTTTTCAGCAGACGCTCGAAAAGCGCCGCGAGTTGCTGGGAAGAAACCTCAGCGTGTCGTACGAGCGTCCGCTGAAAATCGTTCGAGGCTGGATGCAGTATCTCTACGACGACACCGGGCGCGCGTATCTCGACGTTTACAACAACGTGCCGCTGGTGGGGCACAGCCATCCGCGAGTGGTGCGGGCAGCGCGGGACCAGCTCCGGCTGCTGAATGCCAACACGCGGTATTTACACGACAACTTGAATCGTTACGCCGAACGGCTGACTCAGAAACTGCCTGAGCCGCTGCGCGTTTGTTTTGTTGTGAATTCTGGGAGCGAGGCCAATGAGTTGGCGTTGCGGCTAGCGCGCACACACACAGGGCGCGAGGATGTGATCGTGCTTGAGCACGCTTATCACGGGCACACGAACACGCTGATTGACATCAGCCCATACAAATTTACAGGACCAGGCGGGCGCGGACGAAAACCGTGGGTGCACGTCGCGCCGCTTGCCGATGATTATCGTGGGTTGTACCGGCGCGGCGACCAAGAAGCTGGTGCGAAATACGCGAGCCACGCTGCGGAAATTTTGCAGCACGTGCGCGGCGAAGGGCGCGGTGTTGCGGCATACCTAGCGGAAACGTTGCCAAGCGTTGGCGGGCAAATTGTTTTCCCGTCGGGATATTTGAAGGAAGTCTACGAAGATATGCGCGCGGCCGGCGCGGTCTGCATCGCGGACGAAGTGCAGGTGGGCTTCGGGCGGCTGGGGACGCACTTCTGGGGATTCGAAACGCAAGGCGTCGTGCCAGACATTGTGGTTCTGGGGAAACCGATCGGGAACGGATTTCCTCTCGCGGCCGTGATCACGACAAAAGAGATCGCGGCTTGCTTTGCAAACGGAATGGAATTTTTCAGCACGTTTGGAGGGAACCCGGTGGCTTGCGCGGCGGGGCTTGCGGTGCTCGATGTTCTGGAAGGAGAAAAGCTACAAGAAAACGCGCTACGCGTGGGAACTCACCTGAAGAGCAAATTGCAAGAGTTACAGCAACGGCACGAGGTGATTGGCGACGTTCGCGGCTTGGGTCTGTTCCTTGGCGTGGACCTGGTGGTCGATCGGGGCACACGGGAGCCCGCGCCGCTGCAAGCGTCTTATGTCGTAAACCGGCTCCGCGAGTGCGGGATTCTAACCGGAACCGATGGGCCACACCACAACGTGATCAAGTTGCGCCCGCCGCTGGTCTTCAGGGAGAAAGACGCCGACCTGTTTGTGAAGACCCTGGATGCAATCCTTCAAGAAGACCCGGCACAACCCCGAGTCCAGACATCAACTCGCTGAACATCACGCAATCTTTGTGAGATCTAACCGACAAACAAGAACCGCGTCACGCCGCGCAAGAATTAGAAACGGGCGCCGACAATCTGTAGTTTAATCAAAGGTGGTCTATCGAGAAGGTCTTGCATGCGGTTTTCTTGTCTGATCATTAACGTCGCGCTTGTTCACCTCACCCTTCTCGGTCTGAGAACTCAGGCGGCGGATCCGGCGGATTGCAGGGGCATCGTTCTAGACGAAAATGGCGTGCCGGTCATGGCGGCACAAGTCATGCTCGAAGATTCCGCGGGGCAATCCTACCGAGCAGAAACCGATTTAGCCGGACGTTTTGCCATCTACAATCTTTCTGCCGGTGAGTACAAAGCGGAAGCCAGGAAGAAGGGTTTTTTCGTGCTTTCGGGTCAGCCGGTCACCCTCCACGCGGGAAGTAATGACCTCTCCCTGGTTTTGAATCACGAGCAAGAGGTTCGCGAAAAGGTGCAAGTCACCGCGCCTTCGAACCAAATTGATACCCAGGATACTGCGCAGCGCTCGACTCTCTCCGCGCAGCAAATTCGGGATATTCCGATGCCCAACAGCCATGTCCTTCAGGACAGCCTGGTGGCTTTGCCGGAGATTGTGCGGGACAATCGGGCTAACCTGCATGTGGCCGGTGCGCGCTCGGGAGAAACGCAATACTTGCTGGATGGATTCGAGATCAGTGATCCGGTGAGCGGAGCGCTGACATCGAGATTCAATATCGATGCCACTCGGGCCGCGGAAGTGCAGGCGGCGAGAATTGACGCGTCCTATCCGCACTCCGGCGCAAATATCCTGAGCCTCGTAACTCCTGACGGAGACGACCGGTGGCGCTTCGGGACTACCAATCCGGGACCTGGAATCAACACCCAGCAAGGCGTCCATCTAGGAGATTGGTACCCGCGATTCAATTTTTCCGGGCCGATCGAGCGCGGGCGTTTCTGGTTTTCCGATTCCATCAGCTTGCAGCACACGTTTGGCGTGGTGAAAGAGCTTCCCGCGAACGCCAACACCTTCGAAGCATGGGCAGGGGACAATCTCTTGCGGTTGCAATACAACTTTTCGCCGAAACATATCCTGCACGCGAGCCTCCTCTACAACCGCGCGAACGAAAGCAACTTGGGCTTGGATGCGCTCGACCCGCAATCGACCACGGTCACCGCCGACCAAAGACGCGGTTTCGTTTCGGTGAAGGACCAGATATGGCTGCACGAAACGCTGTTTGAACTGGGCTTCGCCGCGGACAGCGGCGTGATCGATTACACACCACAAGGCTCGATGCCCTACGTCTTGCTGATTAACGGGACCGCTGGCAACTATTTTCAAGACTTGCGACAACGCGGCCGCCGGTTGCAGGCCGTGACAAACGTGACGGCGGCTTCGCGGCATTGGCACGGTACGCATCAGCTTTCCTTTGGCGCGAATGTGGCGGCCCTGGTTTTTCATCAGTCCGCCGAGCGTGGGGAGATTGACGTGCTTAACCCCACATTCACCGCTAATGGGACAACTGCACCTTGCACAGCGGCGGACGTGAATACGCAAGGTTGCTTGCGGCGCCGGTCCACATTTACCGGAAGCGCCACTCCCCAGCTTTCGAACACCCAAGCAGGGGCCTACGCGCAAGACACGTGGTCGATGGGCAGGCATTTTGTTTTTCAAGCGGGCCTGCGCACCGATGGGGACCGGTTCACGCAAAGCGCCATGGCCGGGCCGCGAGTAGCGACCAACGTGCTGCCCTTCGGAGATGATCGGGCCAAGTTTTCAATGGGGTGGGGCATTTACAACGCGCCCCTCAATCTTGCGCTTATGGGGCAGGCCTTCGACCAGCAACAAGTTGATACCTTCTATGATCCCACCGGCGCCGCGGTTCCCCCAGGTGCTATCCTCAGTCAGTTTGTGATGCCCGCGGGCGGCCTGCGCCAGCCGCGCTTTGCGACGTCGAGCGCGGGCTGGCAGGAGCGATTTGGGCGAAACACTCTTGTGAGTCTGGAACTGCTCGCGCGGAATGGATCGCACGGCTTCGCGTTCGTGGACCAACAGCCAACACAGCAAGGCGGCATCTTTCTTCTTAAAGATCAACGCAAAGACCGCTATCGCGCGGCGACTTTCTCGGTGCGCCACGTTTTTTCGGAAAATACGGAGATCTATGGTGCCTATACGCGTTCGCGAGCGCGCTCCAACCAAGTTCTCAATCCTGCGCTGGGCTCGATATTTTACGCGGCGCAGCAGCCGGGGCCGGTGGCCTGGGACACGCCCAACCGCTTGGTCCTGTGGGGATGGCTACCCACCCACATCTGGAGCACCCAATTGAGCGGCTTCTTCGAATATCGAACCGGGTATCCTTTCAGCGTTGTGAATCTTCAGCAGCAGTTGGTGGGCCCGCCCAATTCCTCCCGATTCCCGGCGTTTGCCAGCCTGAACCTGGGGCTGGAGCGGAAATTTGAGTTGCGAGGGTATCTGTGGGCGGTGCGAGTGGAAGGGGTGAATATTCTTGGCCGGCGGAATCCCGATTCGGTGGTGAATAATATTGACGCTCCTGCCTGTGGCAATGGCATTCGAACCGGATGCTTTGGAGCGTTTGCGGGCGGCCAGGGCCGCGCAACGACGTTGCGTGTGCGTTTCGTCGGCAGGAAATAACAAGGCTGACGGCCAAAATTACGCGGTAGTTGCGGAAGGAGCGCAATTCCGCGGCTCGCGGATCGAAACCTTTTGCCCGTGAACGGGCTGCATGGCTCGAAAAATAAGCTTTTGCGAACTTCTGGGCCGAAGAGGCGATTCCGGTTGACGACATTGTCGAACGCTCCGGCTTGAACTCTTCCGAGGTTCTGGCTACCCTGTTTACGCTAGAGATGAAGGGGATCATCCGGCCATTGCCGGCGAGTGGTTTTGCAAGGTGTTGTTATAGTGGGGGATAGCAGTTCAAATATCCTTCCATGGGCGGAACGC
>DATFRZ010000071.1:0-27618 GCA_035262885.1 Candidatus Acidiferrum sp. | reverse complement strand
CAGTCCATGGCTTTCGAGGTCCGGCATCTTGTAGACCAAGTCTTCCTGAAACAGCCACGTTGGCAGAGCCGGCGGAGCAAACCGAGTTTCCCCGGCGGGTACGCTGAAGAAGAAAACCTCCTGCTGTGAAGGGAAAATCTGCGTGCCCAGAACGTCTGGAAAAATCTTTCCGAGCCAAGCTCCACAGGCAAAAACAAATTGCCCCGCGGCGATGCGCTCTCCCTGCCTCGTCGTCACGTGCTGGACGGCCCCTGCCTCTCGCGGGTCCACAACTTGCGCGCACCGGTACTCCGCGCCAAGCCGTACCGCATCTTCGACGACCGCCGCCACAGCGCGCCGCGCCATCAGCACTCCGCTGAGGGGCTCAAGAATCCCTTTCTGAATCTCCCCGAAGGCGATCTGCGGATACCGGTTTTCCAACAAAACGCGGTCGAGTTCCTCAAACTTCACTCCGCATCGCTTCAGCGTTGCCGCCGTCTCCCGCAAACGCGCATCATTCCGTCCGGCCATCCACAGCACGCCCGTTTGGAAGAACAGCGGCTGCTTCGTCGCCGCAAAAAACTCTTTCCATTGCGCCAGGGACCGCTGCGACCACCGCGTGTACAGCTCATCCGCTCCATAGCCCATGCGAATGATGCGCGTCTCGCCTCCGCTGCTCGCCCGCGAATGTCCCGGCGCATACGCCTCGATCAACACAACGCGTTTGCAGCGTTTCGCCAAATGCCACGCCGTCCAAGCGCCAAACGCCCCGACCCCAATCACCGCCACGTCGTAAGTCTTTAGCCCGCTCATCTTTGCGATTTCATCCCGCCCGCATCCTACCTTAACCGTCTCCGCACCGAAAATCCTTCCATCCGCGGCGTCATAGAGTTAGCATTCTGGGTTTCGATTTCTTCTATTTCGGAGGTTGGTGTGAATCCTCATCGTCGCGTCCCATTCCGCGTGCTGACAGCTTTATTGATTGCGGTTATTAGCGCTCTTGCGACCAAAGCGCAACAGATTGATCCGAAAACCTACAGCGGGATGAAATGGCGGCTCGTCGGCCCGTTCCGTGGCGGGCGCGCGCTGGCCGTTACCGGCGTGCCAAGCCAGCCGAATACTTACTACTTCGGTGCGACCGGTGGAGGCGTCTGGAAAACCACAGACGGCGGCACGACCTGGGATCCGCTTTTCGATAAGCAGCCGGTTTCATCGATCGGAGCCATCGACGTTGCCGATTCCGATCCCAACATCGTTTACGTTGGCACCGGTGAGGCCTGCATTCGCGGGAACATTTCCTTTGGCGATGGCGTTTACAAATCCACGGACGCGGGCAAAACGTGGACCAATGTCGGCCTGAAAGACACGCGCCACATCGGCGCGCTCGTCATTCATCCCACGAATCCGGATGTCGTTTTCGTCGCGGCGCTCGGCCACACCTACGGCCCGAACACCGAGCGGGGCGTTTTCCGCACACGCGATGGTGGCAAGACTTGGGAAAAAGTTCTTTATCTCGACGATCGTACCGGCGCCATTGACGTCGTGTTCGATCCGCAGAATCCTCACATCCTATTTGCCTCCATGTGGGAAGGCTGGCGCACGCCGTGGACACTGAATAGTGGCGGCGCAAAGGACGGCCTCTACCGTTCGACCGATGACGGAACGACTTGGAAGCGCCTCGAAGGCGAAGGCCTTCCCGAAGGTCCGCTCGGCCGCATCGGCGTGTCGGTTTCCGGCGCCGATTCAAACGTGGTTTACGCTCTGATCGAAGCTAAGAAAGGCGGCCTCTATCGCAGCGACGATGGCGGCGCGAAATGGTCGCTCATCAACGACGATCATCGCTTCCGCCAGCGCGCCTGGTATTTTACGCACGTTTGGGCCGACCCGAAAGACTCGAATCGCGTGTACATCGCCAACACGGGCCTGTATCGCTCCATCGACGCGGGCAAAACGTTCGAGCGCCTCAACGCCCCGCATGGCGACCATCACGCGCTGTGGATCGATCCCGAAAACCCCAATCGCCTCATCAACGGCAACGACGGCGGCGCGACCATCTCCGTGGACGCCGGCAAAAACTGGTCCACGCAAAACAATCAGCCCACCGCGCAGTTTTACCACGTCGCGGCCGACAATGACTTTCTCTATCGCGTCTACGGCTCGCAGCAGGACAACTCTTCGGTCGGCATCCAGACGCGCAGTGACCGCGGCGTTATCGATCGCGGAGATTGGGATGCGGTTGGCGGCGGCGAAAGCGGCTACATCGTCCCTGATCCGCGCGACTCGAACATCGTTTACGCCGATGATGAGGGTCCCATCTTCACGCGCTTCGACCGCCGCACGAATCAGGCGCAAAGCATTCAGGAGTGGCCCGAGGATCCCAACGGCTATCCCGCCGCGATGCAAAAATACCGCTACACCTGGACCATGCCCATTGTGATTTCCCCGCAAAACCCGGACGTGATTTATCACAGCTCGCAGTATGTGTTTCGCTCAAACGACGCGGGCCGCAGTTGGACCACCATCAGCCCCGACCTCACGCGCAACGACAAATCCAAGCAGCAGGATTCCGGCGGCCCGCTGACCAAAGATCAGTACACGGTCGAATACTACGACACGGTTTTCACCTTGGCGGAATCACCGAAACAGGAAGGTGTGCTTTGGGCGGGCACCGATGATGGCCTGATTCAATTGACGCGCGATGGAGGCAAAAACTGGTCCAATGTCACGCCAAAGGAAGTTCCCGAATGGGCGATGATCAGCCTCATCGAAGCTTCGCCCTTCGACGCAGGAACCGCTTACGCCGCCGTGGACGGGCACAAGCTCGACAACTTCAAGCCCTACATTTTCAAGACGACCGACTTCGGCAAAACCTGGACAAAAATCATTACTGGCCTGCCCGACAATTCGTACGTGCACGCCGTGCGCGAGGACCCCAAGCGCAAGGGCCTGCTCTACGCCGGAACGGAAACGGCGATCTGGGTTTCGTTCAATGGCGGCGGAAACTGGCAGCCGCTGCAGCTGAATCTGCCGAACACCCCGATTCACGACATGATTGTGCACGACGACGATCTCGTTGCGGCCACGCACGGCCGCTCGTTCTGGGTGCTCGACGACATCAGCCCGTTGCGGCAAGCCGCCGCTTCGATCGCTGCGGAAGACGCGCATCTCTTCACTCCACGCACCGCCTGGCGCACGCGAATGGGTCATTTCAACCCGCGGCGTTATCCCATCGGAGAAAATCCGCCGAATGGCGCGATGCTGTATTACTGGTTGAAAGCCGAGCCGAAAGAACCGGCGAAGCTCGAAATCCTGGACGCGCAGGGCAAGGTTATTCGCGCGTTCACCAGCGAGGAGAAGAAAAAGGAAGAAGCTCCGGAAGAATGGGAGCGCGACGCCCCCGCAGAGCATATTCCGGGCAAGGCGGGGCTGAACCTGTTCACCTGGGACTTGCGCTATGAAGTTCCAACAAAAATCCCGCAGGCCGTTTACGATGCGGGCGATCCCATCGCGCCGCTTGCTCTGCCTGCAACCTATCAGATCCGGCTGACGGTAGGTGGCAAGGCCCAAACGGCTTCGTTCGAAGTGAAAATGGATCCGCGCGTTAGGACTTCTGCGGAGGACTTGCGCAAACAATTCGACTTGATCCTCAAAATGCGCGACCGCACGGACGAAATGAACAAAACCATCATGGCCATCCGCGATTTGCGCGGCCAGCTTCAAGCCTTGGAGAAGCGGCTCGGCCCCGCGCAAGCGGCGAAGAACGACGCGAGTGATCCGCCAAATCCTGTGGCGACGGCTTCCGCCGATTTGCGCAAGAAAATTGCCGGCATCGAGGAAGAGCTCATCCAGGTAAATGGCAAGTCCACCGAGGATTTTGCGAACTATCCCACGAAGCTCGAGAGCAAATTCGCGTATCTGCAGAATGTCACCGACAGTGCAGACACCGCGCCTACGGCAGCCGAAGAGGCGGTATTCGCCGAGCTTGATCAGCGCCTCGAAACGCAGCTGGCCAAGTGGCGCGACGTCCTTTCGAAAGACGTTCTCGCGCTCAACGACGCCATGCGCAAAAACAACGTCGCGCTCATCGCGCCGACGGCAACGCCAGCAAAATAACCGCGGCCTGTTTCGACGGAATATCGGCTATCGTGACCGTTCCGGGCTTCGCCGCGCTTCCTTGACCGTGCAGCCTGTAGCGAACGCGCCATGCCTCTGGCTGTGCCGTGGTGGGAAAGTACAAGCATCAGCGACGGAGACGAGATCTTCGACTTCGCGCGGCTCCTGCGAGCCGGTCGGCCTGCGCCGCGAGGAATCTCTCCTTAATTTCTGCGTCCTGACTCGAGTCAAAGCCTAGGTGTTCCGCATCACTCCCGAAACGCTGCGGCGATGGCCTTGGCCCAGTGGGAAAGGTGATTGAGCGAGCGCGTGTGCGTAGCGTCCAGATGCAGCGGCGTGATGGAAACGGCGCCGGAGAAAATTGCGGCGTAATCGGTGTCAGGCTCGACATCTTTGTCGATTTTCTGCTCGAAGAGCCAGAAATAGCTACGTCCACGCGGGTCTTTTCCTTCACGCAACTGGTTGCGCGTGATTTTCCGGGATTGCCGCGTGAATTTCACTTCACCCTTCCACGGCTCGGGCACGTTCAGGTTGAGCAGCACCTGGTCGGGCAAGCCTTCCTTCAAGACGACTTCGGCGGCGGCGCGGGCCACTCGCCCGGAGTTTTCAAACTTCGCGTTGTCTTTTTTAGCACACAGCGAAACCGCAATGGAAGGAACGTGATGCAGCGTGCCTTCGCGTGCTGCGCCCACGGTGCCGGAGTAATAGGCGTTTTCTCCCAGGTTTGCGCCATGATTAATCCCGGAAATCAGCAGGTCGGGCTTTTCCGGCAAAAGCTTGTGCAAAGCCACAATCACGCAATCCGCCGGCGTTCCGTCAATGGCCCACTCGCGCTCGGCAATACGGTTGCACACGATGGGCTGCCGCAGCGTCAGCGACTGCGCCGCGCCGCTCTGCTCGCGGCTCGGCGCCACAATGCTCACCGCAGCAAAATCCGCAAGCTCCACCGCCACCGCCCGCAACCCTTCCGCCTGGTACCCATCATCATTGGTTAGAAGAATATGCTTCATGCGCGTCACTGCTCTTGGTGTACCTGGCAACCCGCCTTCGATGATTTCTCGTTCACTAATTCGAGATGCTTGCTAATATGGCGACATAAACCATCGCGATTTATTGGTACAAGAGTTCGTCGCACGGTCGTGCCTTCCATCGGCCATCCAATTGCTCGACGACTTGAACCGCCTTGTCCTGGCGACCTTCTCTGCCAAACTCGGATCATGTCCTGAGCACCTCCCTCTTATTCTGGGGTCTCTCGCGTTTGGTGATCAACCGGCCACGCAGCCAACCCGGAGAGAGGGACCAGAAGCGTCAGGAGCAGAACCATCCGGGAACGGGTCATTTTCGTGGACTCAAAAATGGTCGGGACGGCGAGATTTGAACTCGCGACCTCACGCACCCCAAGCGTGCGCGCTACCAGGCTGCGCTACGTCCCGACGGCTGAACCTGACAAACGACGCGGCGACTTCGAGAGGGCCGAATCGCGGTAGCTTCTGCACTAACAAGGCTATCACCGGCGTTCGAGAAGCGTCAAGAAAGCGTGCAGCGCGTCGCGCAGATCGAGCAGCATTCTGCGGCTGAGCAACTGCGACGCCCCGTCGCTTGAGGGATTGGAGCCGCGGTACGCCGGATCGTCGGCGCCTTTTTCGCGCAGATGTCGGCGCGCGCCCGCAATCGTGAATCCCTCGTCGTAAAGCAGGCGCTTGATGCGGAAGACCATGTCCACGTCTTGCTGGCGATAGACGCGCCGGCCAGCATCATCTTTGGTCGGCTGCAGCATGGGAATCTCCGATTCCCAGTAGCGCAGCACAAATGGTTTCAGGTCGGCGAGCCGGCTGACCTCGCCAATGGTATAGAGGCGCTCTTCGGTGGCGGTTTTTGTGGCGGTGACGTTGCCTGCCATGCTCCTGCCCTGCCAGAAATCCGTCGTGCATCCTCTTGGGATCCACGCAGGATAAAGGGGACGCCGCTATCGTAGCAGTTTGCGGCCCATTCCTGTAGAGGGAGGCGGTTGATGCGGTTGATGGTGACGGTCATTCGTTCCCCCGAGAGGTGGCGCGGGCGCGCTTTTCGCGTTTGCGGAGGCGCTGCACGAAACGCACGGGCGTGCCGGTGAAATCGAATTTTGCACGAAGCTGGTTTTCGAGGAAGCGTTCGTAGCTGAAGTGCAGCGGAATTTGCTGATTCGTAAAGAGAAGAAACGTGGGAGGAGCGGTTTTTGCCTGCGTGATGTAGTAGATGCGCACAGGACGCGACTTCGGGGTGCTGCCGCGCTGGAGGTCGACCTCCCGCTTCAACCAGTCATTCAGCGCAGGCGTGGGAATGCGGCGCCGACGCGCGTCCGCGCATTGATTGATAAGCGGAAAAAGTCTCTCCGCGCGCTCACCAGTCTTCGCAGAAAGAAAAACGATTGGCGCGTAGCTCAGAAATTTCAATTTCGTGCGAATCATCTTTTCATAGTCGAACATCAGCCTGCCTGGATCGACACTCACTGAAGTACGATTGTCGTTTGTAGCGTGTTTGGATTTTCCTTTGGCGGTGGCGCCATCACCGAGAGCTGCTTCATGCGCAGCAACGAGCGCGAGATCCCATTTGTTGACGACGAGAATGACCGAACGGCCGGACTGTTCGGCATAGCCGGCAATCGTCGCGTCGCCTTGCGTAACTCCCTGTTCTCCGTCAATGACGAGCAAGGCCACGTCGCAGCGCTCCAGGCCGCGGCGCGCCATCACCACGCTGAGCTTCTCCGCAAGAAGATTCGTTTTGCCTTTTCGGCGAATTCCGGCGGTGTCCACAAAGCGATAGTCGCGGCCGCCGCGCGCGATTTCCGTGTCCACATTGTCCATCGTGGTGCCGGGGATGGGCGAAACGATGGAGCGCTGTTCGCCAACCAGGCGGTTCAGCAGCGTGGATTTGCCCACGTTGGGCCGCCCGATGATGGCGACCTCCATGGGTTTATTTTCCACCGTCGCGTCCAGCGTGGGGGCGGCGTTTGCCCCGCCCTCCTTTCTTGTCGCTGCCGGGAAAAATTGTGCGAGGGCGTGGTCCAGAAGATCGTCCACGCCGGTGCCGTGTTCCGCCGTAATGGGAAAAACGGGAACGCCAAGCGAATGAAACGGCGCGGCGTTCGCTTCCTGCGACGGCGAATCCACTTTGTTGACGGCGAGAACGAACGGCTTTCCGGTGCCGCGCAAGAGGCGGGCAAGCTCTTCATCCCAAGGTGTGAGTCCGGCCTGGCTGTCTACGACAAGAGCCAGCAACGCCGCGTTGTTGATGGCCACTTGCGCCTGACGAAAAATTTCCTGCGGAATGAGCGCCTTTTCGTCGGGAATAATTCCGCCAGTGTCCACCACTTCCAAAGTTTTGCCGCGCCATTCCGCTTTGCCGTAGATGCGGTCGCGCGTGATGCCAGGCTCATTCGTAACGATAGAGCGCCGCGTCCCGGTCAAACGGTTGAACAGCGTGGACTTGCCCACGTTAGGGCGTCCGACAATGACCAGGGATGGCAGTCGCGCAGTCATGAATTTGTGCGGTGGTGCAATCCTTCAATCTACCGCATTCGCATGCTTGCTGAAAGGAGCCTCTGGTATCGGTTCGCTCCGACGTTCCCGAACACAGACCTCCTGCGGAGTCAGAAACTCAGCTACGGGATCACCACTTGCCTGCACGTGGGTACCTCGCGATCCCAGGCGTTCGCAATACCCGCCAGGGAAACTCGTTCGGTTTCCATCCGCAATTTGCCAAGAGCTGCGAGATCCATGACTCGATGAAACGCGTCGTTGAGCGCATCCCAGCGCGGGAGGATTCGGGATGGCCGCTGCCATCACGATGTCCAATCTTCCGGTACGGGGAAGCACCGCGCCGGCTTCGCCAGCGTAAGTTCCGCCATGGCGCCGTAAGGCCGACGCGGCCCGCCAAAAAACACACGTGTCCCGTCTGCCAATCGGCCTATACCGTCTGTGCCGCAAATAACCGGGAGTTCGCGCGGGCTGGCATAATGCGTCCCGGCGGCCATCTGTTTGTCCACGGGCTTGCGCGCAGCTGCCAAAACATGGATGAGCACTTCGCCTTCGCCCGGAGTCGGCTCGGGAAATTCCTCGACTTGGGGCGGCTTCCCTGGTTCTCGCAGCACTGCCGCACGCATGGTCGTCTCGTTAGATCCCGGAATAGGTTTGGCGTCGGAGGAATTGGCCGGAGCCGGGACGGCCGACGAATTTGCCGGAATCAATGATGGCGCGGCCGCGCGAGAAAACGGTTTTGGGTGCGCCTTTAATCTTGATCCCCTCGAACATGGAATAGTCCACGCGCATGTGGTGCGTGTTGGCACTGATGACCTCTTCGTGATTTGGATCGAAGAGGACGAGGTCCGCGTCCGATCCGACGGCGATGGTGCCTTTGCGCGGGTAAAGGCCAAAAAGTTTTGCGGGTGCGGTCGAAACGAGCTGGACGAAGCGGTTGGGCGAGAAATGCCTACCGTGAACCCCGCCGGTGTAAACGAGGCTCAGCCGGTGCTCGATGCCCGGACCACCGTTGGGAATTTTGGTGAAGTCGTCCTTGCCCAGCTCTTTCTGCTCTTTGAAGCAGAACGGGCAGTGGTCCGTGGAAACCACCTGCAACGTGTCTTTCGCGAGGCCTTGCCAGAGTTTTTCCTGATGCCATTTCTCGCGGAGCGGCGGCGTGAAAACATACTTCGCGCCCTCGAACCCGGGAACCTCCATATTTTCGAGCGAGAGGTACAAATACTGCGGACAAGTTTCCGCATAAGCAGGAAGTCCGCGGTCGCGCGCTTCGCGAACTTTTTCAAGCGCGTCGTTGCAGGAGAGGTGCACGATGTAAACGGGCGCGCCTGCCATTTCGGCGAGAGCGATGGCACGCGAGGTAGCTTCGGCTTCGGCTGTGGTGGGGCGAGTGAGCGCGTGATACTTGGGCGCGCGTTTGCCTTCAGCGAGAACTTGCTGGACGATCACGTCGATGGCCCCGCCATTTTCCGCGTGCATGCAGATGAGCCCGTTGTGCGCGGCCGCTTGCCGCATGGCCCTAAAGATGGTGGCATCGTCAAGCATGAACACGCCTGGATACGCCATGAAGAGCTTGAAGCTGGTGACGCCGTCGCGGATAAGCTGGCCCATCTCTTCGAGCTGCGCGGAGCCGAGATCGGTGATGATGCAGTGGAAGGCGTAGTCGGTGACGGCCTTGTCATGCGCCTTTTTCATCCAGGTGTCGAAGGCCTGGCGGAGCGACTGGCCTTTGTACTGGATGGCGAAGTCAATGAGCGTAGTCGTGCCGCCAAAAGCTGCCGCGATGGTGCCCGTCTCGAAGTCGTCTGCGCTGGTGGTGCCGCCAAAGGGCATGTCTAGGTGCGTGTGCACGTCAATGCCGCCGGGGATCAGCAGCAAGCCCGTGGCGTCGATGATGCGGCCGGCGTCGTCGGCGGGAAGCTGCGCCGCAATGGCGCTGACGCGGTCGCCGCCGACGCCCACATCGGCGCGATAACTGTCCGTCGCGGTCACCACCGTAGCATTGCGAATCACTGTGTCAAAGCGCATGGGGATTCCTCAGGAAGAGCACTATATCGTCGTTAGTTCTTAGTTGTAAGTCGTAAGTGCGGTAAGGTATTCCCTGCGGCCGCCCAGCCACTATCCTGCCCAAGGCAGAAAATGAAAACCGTTCAAGAATGGCTGAGGCGTTCGCACCTTGTCTGCATGCTTTTCTTTGCCGCCGCCCTACCGCCCGCCGCCAATGCCCAAGTCCGCCCCGGCGATTTCGACGTCACCGATGGGAAGATTCAAAGCGCAAAGGGCAACCGCCTGTCCGTCTCCACCAAAGAAATGCGCGCCACTCTCAAGTTCACCACCGAGCAAACCGCCACCGTGAAGTTCACCTATCTCGGCCCTACCAAGGAGGTTTCCCGCCTCGGCAGCGGAGAGGTTCGCATCCAGTTCGGCCTCAAGCTTCGCGCGCAAAACGACTGCAACGTCATCTACGTTATGTGGCACTTTGCGCCCGACCAAAAGATCGCCGTATCCATCAAACGCAACCCCGGCAAGCGCACCCACGCCGAGTGCCTCGAACGCGGCTACATCAATGACCTCAAGCCGCGCCTCTCGGACGCTCCTCCGCCCGTCGAGCCGAACCAGCCCCATGTTCTGACGGTCACGATGAGCGACTCCGACCTGAGCGTAACCGCCGACAATAAACTGGTCTGGTGGGGCGACCTCGGTCCCGTCGCCCTCGTCTTGCGCGGCCCCGTAGGCCTCCGCAGCGACAACGCCCGGCTCCTCTTCGACTTCCTCGTCAACCGCTAGCGCCGTCAGCTCGTTTCGCCCGCGCCATTGCAGGCTTTGCAGCCCGGCCCGGTCCTCGGGCGGGGTCATCCCAAGCCTGCCTGCCGCCGTCTGGCGCAGCGAGGATGGGGGTATCTTTCCGGCTCTGCGGCTCGTCACTCGTCACTGCCTTTGGCTCCGTGAGTCAGCCGTCACGAATCACGAGTCACGCGTCGTCGGCTAATGCCGATAAAGGGGGAGGATCTTGTTCTTGTAGACGTCGAGCGTGGCTTCCTCGTCGCCGGACATTAAGTAGATGTTGAACTGGGTGACGCCGGCCTGGTGGAGGCGGTCGAGCTTTTTGCGGTGGTCGCCAGGGGAGCCAAGGACGCAGAAGCGGTCCACAACTTCGTCGCTGACGAAATTGGCGTTGTCGCTGCCGACTTCGCAATGGTGGTGATAGTCGTACTTGCCGCGGTCCTTGACGTAGGAAGTGAGCGCGGGCGGCAGCTCCTCCGGCTTGTATTTGGAGATGAGGTCCATCACGTGATTGGACACGAGCGCGGGGAACCAGCGGACGTGCTCGCGCGCGGTTTTCAGGTCGTCGGAGGGCCACACGGGCGCGGCGGCCATGACCTCGATCTTGGCGAAGTCGCGGCCGGCTTCTTTGGCGCCTTCGCGGACAAAGCCAAGGCACCATTCGATGAGATCGGGGTCGGCGAACTGGAGGATGACGCCGTCGCCAATGCGTCCTGCGGCGCGCAGCGCTTTCGGGCCGTAGCCCGCCACCCAGACGCGAGGAACTTCGCCGCTGGCCCAGGGGAATTTTGTGGGGACGCCGTCGAGATCGACGGTCTTGCCTGCGTTCAGATTGCGAAAGGCGCGGACAAACTCCTCCAAGGTCTCGAGCGTTGTGGGCTTTTTGCCGAGTACGCGCCGAGAGCTGTCGCCGCGGCCGATTCCAAGCTCCATGCGGCCGTGGGAAGCGAGATTGAGCGTGGCGAAGAGGCTGGCGGATACGGTGACGTCGCGCACAGCGGGATTCGTGACGCAAGTTCCAAGATGCATGTGTTTGGTGTTGGCGGCCATCAAGGTGAGCAGGGGAAACGGGTCCTTCCAGAGGACGTGGGAGTCGAAGACCCAGCCGTAAGAGAAGCCGGCGGCTTCGGCCTGCTCCGTGAGGCGCAGGATGCGGTCGATGGAAATGTCAGGCTTGATGGTGATGCCGAAGTCCATGGAAAGGCTCCTCTTTAGTGGCACAGGCTTTCGGCCGGTGTTCCGAAGATCTCCCCACTATCTAAGCAGGAGGAGTCACCGACGGAATGAGAATGCTTGTGGCAGGGTGGCAAAGTCATGAAGAAAACGACCCCCCGCAATCTGCCGGATGGGCCACCCTCTGCGCGCGGCCGGTCAGAGCAAAGTACACGAGAAAGCTAACAAGGAAGCCGACGAACCAGGCGTAATCATAGAGCGGGCGCAGGGCAGGAACGACGAGGCCAATGAATGCGATTCCGGCGCCCGCGGCAAGTGCGCCGACGGCGGCCCAGTGAATGCCGCGTGAGTATTCGTATAGGCCCTTGCGGCGGTAGAGATCCTCGGGGGCCAGGATTTTCTTGCGAACCACGAAATAGTCGCAGATGAGAACTCCGGCGATAGGGCCAAGAAATCCGGAATATCCGACAAGCCAGGTGAAAATGTAACTGCCATAGCTGGCGAGAAGTTTCCAAGGCTGCATGACTAAGCCCACAACGGCAGTGATTAGCCCGCCGGTGCGGAAGCTGATGCGGCGGGGGGAGAGATTCGAGAAATCGTTGGCGGGAGAAACAACGTTGGCGGCGACGTTGACGTTGAGCGTGGCCATGATCAGGGCAACCATGGCGAGAACGACAGCCCAGGGATTGCCAAGACGCGCGAGAACCTTGACGGGGTCCCAGATGGCTTCGCCAAAGATGATCATAGTGGCGGAAGTGACGGCAATGCCGATGAAGGAATAAAACGTCATGGTGGCGGGAAGGCCGAGGGCCTGGCCGACGATTTGATCGCGTTGGCTGCGGGCATAGCGGGTAAAATCGGGAATGTTCAGCGAGACGGTGGCCCAGAAACCGACGACGCCGGTGAGCGAGGGCACGAAGAAGCGGAAGAATTCACCGAAAGATCGAAACTTGGAAGGCGTGGAGAGCATTGGGCCGAAGCCGCCGGCTTTGTTGCGCGCCCAAAGAAGGAGAGCCAACCCAATGAAAAGCAAGAATGGCGCGGAGATACCTTGCAGAAAGCGGATCGTCTCGATGCCGCGGAGAATCACGAAGACGTTGAGGAGCCAGAAGAGAACGAAGCAGACCGCTGCGCCAGAGCGGAACTTCGCCCAGCCGGGCGCGAGGGCGACGATCATGGCGTTGACGGCTTCGCCGCCAATCCAGGTTTGGATGCCGAACCAGCCGCAAGCGACAAGGGCGCGAAGAATCGCGGGGATGTTGGCGCCGAGAACGCCGAACGAAGCGCGCGCAAAAACGGGGAAGGGAATGCCGTACTGGGCGCCAGCGTGGGCGTTGAGCAACATGGGAATCAATACCAGGACGTTGCCGAGAAAAACGGTGAAGAGCGCTTGGCTCCAGTTCATGCCGCTGGCAATCATGCCGCTGGCCAGCATGTAGGTGGGAATGTTGACGCTCATGGAGATCCACAGTGCGGCGTAGTTGTAGGTGGTCCAGCGGCGGCGGGCGGGTTCAACGGGGGCGAGGTCCTTGTTGTAGAGCGAGCTGGATTCGATGTCGGCGCGAAGGGTGGCGCTGGAAATGCCGCTCATTTTGAGGACTCCACCCTTTCTTACTACGATCGTTTGCTTCGAGGAAAGTTGGAGGCAGAGATCCGTCGCCCATCCTTACCGGATGGGCTCAGGATGACACCACGCTTATCGCCTTCATCCAGTTCCAAATGTCCGTGGAAGTCATGATCAGTCCGCGGCTTCGCTGGATCCGGTGGATTCCGCGGAGCGCGTGCGTGTAATTTCTCCATAGGACTCGGGGCGGCGGTCGCGGAAAAATTGCCAGGTGTCGCGCACCTTCTGAATTTCGTCCAGATCCAGGTCGGCGACAAGGAGTTCGTCTTTGTCACGGCTGGCCTGGGCAAGAATTTTCCCGCGTGGATTGCAAAAATAGCTCTTGCCGTAGAATTCGCCGATTTTCCAGGGATGCTCGGTGCCGACGCGATTGATGGCGGCCACAAAGTACGCGTTGGCGACGGCGTGGGCGGGCTGTTCGAGTTCCCAGAGATATTCGGAGAGGCCGGCGACGGTGGCGGAAGGGTTGTAAACAATTTCCGCACCGTTTAGTCCGAGCACGCGCGCTCCTTCCGGAAAATGTCGGTCGTAACAAATGTACACACCGACGCGAGCATAGCGCGTATTGAAAACGGGATAACCAGCGTTTCCCGGTGTGAAATAAAATTTCTCCCAAAAACCGGGATGGCAATGAGGAATGTGATGTTTGCGATATTTGCCCAAATAACGTCCGTCGGCGTCGATGACCGCGGCAGTATTGTAATAGACGCCGGTCATCTCGACCTCGTAAACCGGGACAATGAGAACCATTTGATGTTTTTTCGCCAGTTTTTGCATCAAGCTAATGGTGGGGCCGTTGGGGACGCGTTCGGTGAGTTCATACCAGCGGGTTTCCTGCTCGGCGCAAAAATAAGGGCCGTAAAAAAGTTCCTGAAGGCCGAGGATTTCTATTTTTTTCTTGGCAGCCGCGGCAATCAGGTCCTCATGTTTCGCAATCATTTTCTTTTTTATGTCGGGAAGCAAATATTTTTCCGGAGACCACTCACAGTGAGCTTGGATCAGGCCGCAGCGAACCACGCGGGGCATGGGACACCTCCCGAGAAAAAGCAGGGGAAGAGTTTACCTCTCAAGGGTTTACCCTACAAGCCGGAGGCAGCGAGTTTCACCCTGGTAATTTTTCGGGGGACTAGAGCTTTTTTACGCGGAAATAGCATGGAGTTTGTTGAAAACAAAGGGATTAAGTATGGCGCAGAGGTTGCACTTCTCAACACGCGTGGGGGAGGCGAGCCGAGGATCCCTTTAGGGGATTGAGGGCTGGGCCGGTTCGCTTCTCCCCGATACTTTCGCTGACGGTGAGCAGACTAACCCGTAACTCACCGAGCCTCCCCCCGAAAACACCCCGGAAAATATAAAGAGTCGGCGGAAGTATGTGTGTTTCCCCGCGAGGATTGTGAAAATCCAACAAACGAAGAAAAATGGAGAGACAGAAAGAATCAGGTGCGGTAGAGCACCGCGGGTGGGAAGAGGCGGGTCTGACGCGGCTGGCGCGTTTGGTAATCGGAAAGAGTCAAGGCGAGCATGATGGCCAGCCAGAAGATGGCGCAAACGATGACGAGCTGGGTGCGCTTGGGACTGTAACGAGCATGCATGAAGTAGAGAACCACGAGCGTAGCCTTCATCGTAGCGATGCCGAGAGCGAAGACGATGTTGAACGGCCCGAAGTTCTGAAACGCGGCCCAAACAGTTAGGGCTGTGCCGCCGATCAGAGCCAGGAAGATGCCGACGTAAATTCCGGGCGAAACGATGTGTTCGGAATGTTCAGACACGCGATCCTCTCCCAACTTGGCTAGCGATGCCGATCAATCAGGTATAACAACGGGAACAGGTAAATCCACACGATATCGACGAAGTGCCAGTACAGGCCGATATTTTCGACCGGTGTGTTGTACTGCGGCGTGAAGCGGCCTCGCAGCGATTCCTTGATGAGCCAGAGGAGCAGGCCCGCGCCAACGATCATGTGGAGGGCGTGCAGGCCGGTCATGGCGAAGTACAGCGAGAAATAGAGCTGGGCGTGGGACTGGATGTCCGGGTCGGTGAGAGTGGCCTTGTGGAGCTCCTCTCTCTCAGTGGCGATGTCCTTCGGGTCATCCGCCGCTGCGGGATGATCCACGCGATACCAAACATCGAAGCTGCGGCCCGGAACGAGATGATGGTCGAATTTTTGCTTGTATTCGACGACCTTGATGCCGAGAAACACGGTACCGAGGGCCAGCGTGGAGATCAGAAAACCGGTGACCAGCTGTTTTTTGCCGACTTGAGCCGACCAGACGGCGATGGCCATGGTCAAGCTACTCAGGATGAGGACTCCGGTGTTGATGGTGCCAAGCCTGATGTCCAAAGTATTGCTGCCGATGCCGAAGGCCGTGAAGTATTCGTGGCGGTTGATGGTGTAGGTCAGGAACATGCCGCCGAAGAACAAAACTTCCGTGACGAGAAAGATCCACATACCGAGCGTGGAGGATTCTTTTTGCTGCTCGAGGGTCTGAAAATGACCGTATAGTTCTCCGGTGCGATGCACGCGGTGCTCCTTGTTCTGTTTGCCGGGCCAAAGCCTGACTGTGCCGGCAGGACCGGCCTCGACAAAATCAAAGACCAAAACCTATCCAAAAACCTAAAGCCAAACTCCGTTCCCGCGTGGGGCGCTCGACGCAAACCCAGCAGGCCGCTAACCATCCAAGACGGTCTCGACAAGAGCGGACAGACGAAAGTCTGTCCTACTAGTCGTCGCCGTGAGCGGGGGCCAATGGCGCTCCCGCGACCAAACCAAGGTCCGGTCGATTGTTGAAATCGTAAGGGTCCCAATCGACCACCGGCGTAACGTGAAAATTTTCCGTGGGCGGCGGCGAATCCGTTTTCCATTCGAGCCCCGTGGCCGGCCAGGGATTGGGCCCGGCAACCTTGCCGTAGCGCATGGACCAGGTGAGATAGATCATAGGCAAGAGATAGCCCAGCGCTAGAACGGAAGCGCCCGCGGTGGAAAGCACATTGAGAACCTGAAATTCGGGAGGATAGCTGTGATAGCGGCGCGGCATACCGAGATAGCCGAGAATAAACTGCGGAAAGAACGTCAAATTGAAGCCGATGAAGAGAACAATGGCGGCGAAGCGCGAGAGAGCCTCGGGGTAGAGCCTGCCGGTGATTTTCGGCCACCAGAAGTGCAGGCCGCCCACATAACCCATCACGGCGCCCCCGACCATGATGTAATGGAAGTGGGCGATAACGAAATAGGTATCGTGGATATGAATGTCCAGACCCAAGCAGGCGAGGAACAGGCCAGTGAGGCCGCCGATGGTAAATAGGCCGATGAAGCCCAAGGCGTAGAGCATGGGCGCGTCCCAGGAAATCGAGCCTTTATAAAGCGTGGAGGTCCAGTTGAAGACTTTTACCGCCGAAGGAATGGCCACCAGATAGCTGAGAAAGGAAAACGCAAGCGCGGCGTAAGCGGATTCGCCGGTGACGAACATGTGGTGCGCCCAAACGAGAAAACCGATAACCGCAATCGCGATACTTGAGGCGGCGATGAAGGAATATCCAAAAATGGGTTTGCGCGCAAACGTGGGGATGATCTCGCTGATTACGCCCATTGCCGGAAGAATCATGATGTACACGGCGGGATGCGAGTAGAACCAGAAGAGATGCTGGAAAAGGATAGGGTCGCCACCCATGGAAGGGTTGAAAAAGCCCAGGTGGAACATGCGCTCGAAGCCCACAAGAAGAAGCGTAATAGCGATTACCGGCGTACCCAGAATCATGATCAGGCTGGTGGCGTAATGCGCCCAGGCGAAGAGGGGAAGGCGGAACCAGGTCATGCCGGGAGCGCGCATCGTGTGAATGGTGACGATGAAGTTCAGCCCGGTGAGAATCGAGGAGAAGCCGTTGGTGAAAATGCCAATGACGGCGGGCGTGACCGCGGAATTGGAATAGATGCTGCTGAGCGGGGTGTAGAAGGTCCAACCGATATCAAGGCCGCCGGTGCTGAAGGAATAGAGGACGAAGCAACCACCGACAATGTAGATGTACCAGCTCAGGAGGTTGATTTTGGGAAAAGCGAGGTCCTTGGCGCCAATCATCGGAGGGATGAGGAAATTTCCGAGCACGGCGGGAATGGAAGGAATCAGGAAAAAGAAAATCATGGCCACGCCGTGCATGGTGAAGAGCTTGTTGTAGGTTTCCGGAGTGACCAGCGCGCCGTTGGGCGTCAGTAGATGGATGCGAATCATCGTGGCAAAGACGCCGCCGATAAAGAAGAAGAACGTTACGGAGATCAGGTAGAGGAGGGCGATGCGCTTGTGATCGGTGGTGAGCAGCCACGACTTAATTCCATAGGAGGAGTTGAGATAGTGGTCGCGGGGCATCTGATAGGCAGGCGCGGGAGCTGTTGGAGCGGTCTGATTCATAGTTATTTCTTTCCTGTGGACGACGGCGCAATTCCAGCTCCCTTAGCGGGAACCGGCTGCGATTGCAGTGACTTGATGTAAGCGGTGAGCGCAAGAATCTGCTCCTCGGTCAACTGTCCCTGGAACGTGGGCATCAGCGGCTGGTAACCGGCCACAATTTTTGCGTTGGGCTGAAGAATCGATTCGCGGATGTACGCGTCGTCGGCGGTGACGGTGGTGCCATCGGCCAAGAGGACTTGCGCGCCATAGAGTCCGTTGAGCGAGGGAGCACGGCCGGTGCCGTTGGCCAGATGGCAAGTGGCACAGGCTTTATCCGCGAAAAGCTTTTCGCCTGCGGCAACGGGATTGGCTTGGCCACCCCCGGAGCCAGAGAGCCATGCTGCGTAGTCAGTCGGTTCCATGACGGTGACCCATCCGCCCATCACGGCGTGGTTCGTGCCGCAATATTGCGAACAGAAAAAGTGGTAGCGGCCCGGTACGGTGGGACGGAACCACATGGTGTTGTAGCGTCCGGGCACCACGTCCATCTTCACGCGGAAAGCGGGCACGAAGAAATTGTGGATCACGTCTTCGCTGGCCAGTGTCAGGCGGACGTTGCGCCCGACGGGAACATGCAGTTCGTTAATCTCCTTCAAGCCGTTGGGCTGCTGTGCCTTCCACATCCATTGTTTGCCGATCAAGTAGATATCCAGCACGTCTGGGGGCGAATGCCGGTAGTCCACATAGACCACGGCGCCCCAACTGAACATGCCCAGCGCGATAATCAAAGGAACGATGATCCAGGCAGCTTCCAGGCGCGAATCACCGAGGATCGGAACGCCAACCTCATTGGGCTCCTTGCGGTGGTATTTGAAAAAGAAATAGACGACGGCCACGGTGATGGCGAACGCAAAGAAGACGCAGACGGAAGTGACGAAAATCATCAGGGCGTCCACATGGGGCGCGAAGTTGGACGCCTGCGGGGGATACAATGGCAATTGCGACTGCACGGTTCTAGTGCGCTCCTTGAACGTTGGAGTGGGCTGCGTGAAGTTCGCGCCGCCAGAAAATCCAAATTCCCCCGACAATCGCGAAAATAGTCAGGATGCCGCCGATGCGGATGATCCTGAGGATGGAAGCGCTGTATTTTGCACTCGAGGGGTCATAGTGGTAACAGAACAGCAGGACATGGTCGATGGGGGAGCCAATTTTTCCCGCAGAGGCATCCACCAAGCCCAGGCGCATGTCGCGGCCGGGGTATTCGACGCCGTAGAAGTAGCGCGAAATGCGGCCGTCGGGCGTCAGGAGCATCACCCCGCTGGCGTGCGCGAATAATTTGGACCTGGCGTCGTACCGGAACCGGAAATTCGCAGCGCGCGTGGCGGCTTCAATGGATTCCTGGGAGCCGGTGAGGAAATGCCAGCCTGCAACCGTTTCCGGGCGATGGAAGCGGGCGAGGGCAGCGTTCTTTTTCTCCGCGGCGAGCTCGGGCGTGTCGTGCGAATCGAAGCTGATGAAAACCACTTCATAGTCGCGGCCGGGATTGAAGGAAAGCATTCGCAAAGTGCCGACGACACCCATTTGAATCTGGTCGCACAGCATCGGGCAGCGGTAATAAACGAACGCCAATACCACGGGCTTCTGGCCGAAGAACTCGCGAAGATGAACGTCGCGCCCGGTTTCCTCGCGAAAATGCAGGTCGAGGGGCATCTGGCCATTCAACGGAGGCTCGAAACCGACATTCTGCAAGGCGGGAGGCATCGCGCTGGAACTTGCGCCGACACTACTGGGAACGGTCTGCGCCGGCAGTATGCAGGAAACCGCCAGCAGCGCAACGATTCCGAAAATGTAGCGAGCAAGTTTCATTCCCTTATTTCTTTTTCTCCGCGGAAGGCGCCGACTCGCCGGGCAACCCTTTCTCGGCAATAATCTTCATCGCATCTTCGACAGGAATCTGCGCGATGCCGGCATTTTTGTCGATCCACTCCAGTTTTTCGTTGGCGTCAAGGTCCGCTTTCAGTTTGTTGCGCAAGTCCTTCTGCGGATCGGATTCGTGGCCGGGCACGCCCTGGAGGCGCGGCTCGGGCGGAAAGGCCTTGCCGATGGCTGCGCGCGAGGGCGGAGGCGGCGCATCCGAGGAGGCGGCCAGATTGGAGGTGAAACGGAAAATGAAAACAGAGATGATCAAGGCGATGACGGTCGCCAGGCCCAAGGCGATGAGATACCAGTAGATCGTTCCTACCTTAATGTCGCGTTCCTCAAAGGCAACGTCGGGGTGACGAGGCGCGCCGTTGAGCGTTTCCGCAGCCTTGTGATGCTCACTCATGATGCTGCCCAATGGCCTCCTCTAATTTGGGATCGCCGAGCGGCAGCAACGGGCACTGCTTCAAATTGAACGCGAAGAAGCCAAGCCACAACCCGCCCAGGGCGATGGGCAATACCAAGTCGAGCCAGGAGGGCACCGCGCTCGAAGTGAATTCCGGCCGTGTCATCCAGAAAAGATCCACGAGCCGCATGAGGATCAGCCACATGGCAATCTTCGAGATAATCTGAGCTCTGCGTTTCAGGTCTTGCGAGAGCAGCAGGAAAAAAGGAACAAAAAAGTGGAAGATGACCACAATCAGGGCGACAACGCCCCATTCGCCATACAGCCGCGTGCGATAGAAGCTGATCTCTTCGGGCTGGTTGCCCGACCAGATGATCAGCAGCTGGGAGAAATCGAAATAGGCCCAAAGCATGACAAACGCGAGAAGCAGCTTGCCCAGGTCGTGGAGATGGCGCGGCTGGAGGATTCCTGAAAAAGGCTCGGTGCGAGCGAGCAGCACGACCACCGCGATCATGAACGACATGGAGGAGATGAGCTGTCCGCCAACGAAGATGAATCCGTATATGGTGGAAGCCCAGCGCGGAGAGATGGACATGACCCAGTCGATGGCGGCGAGGCTCATGGCGAAAACGTAAAGAATGATGCCGGGGCCGGCGAGCACTTTGAAACGCTGCCGAAGTGCGCGGTCTGCCCTACTGGTGTCCTGCTGTTTTGACAAATTATTGAAGATAAACATCAGCGCGAGCCAAACGGCAAAATAGATGACCGCGCGAATCAGGTAGCCGCTGTGCGTCAGCCAGCTCTTTTGAAACTCGGAGAGTGCTCCTTCGCCCGACGCCGGAGCGTTCAGCCAGCCTTTATCATCGCCGTTGCCGTTATAAAGATATGGCATGCCAAAAATGGCGATCGGCAAAAATGCGATAACCAGTAGGGGCAGCGTGCGGGTGGCGGACTCGAGGGGACGCCGGATGATGATGCCCCAATGGCCCGACGTCAAATGTTGCAGCATAACTAGGCCCAGGGAGCCAAGCGCCAGGCCCAGCACCAGAAGGAAGCTCATCAAGTAGGAAGCAAAAAAGGTTTGCGGTGAATGGATGGCCCCATAAATCGCCAGCAGCAGGGCGATGGCGCCCACGCCAAACGCGCGTGTTTGCAGGCGGCTGACGCTTTCTGGGGCGGGATATTCTTGCACGGCCATCAGTTATGGCCTC
This sequence comes from Candidatus Acidiferrum sp., assembly GCA_035262885.1. GTDB lineage: Bacteria > Acidobacteriota > Terriglobia > Acidiferrales > UBA7541 > Acidiferrum. The sequence goes on along the minus strand of DATFRZ010000071.1, from coordinate 6,517 downwards.
CTGTGGGATCCTTGGCGCCTGACTGATTCAGTTTTTCGCGGAGGTCCGCGGGCAGGTCCGCCACCTTGGCGTTGCGGCTCAATTGCAGCGCCCGGAGGTAGGCAATGATGGCCCAGCGATCGCGCGGAGGGATCTCGGCCGAATACCCGTACATGGCGCCAAAGCCGTTGGTGATGACGTCGTAGACGTAGCCATTGGGGGCCTGCCGGAGGCGGTCCTGGTGATAGCTGGGCGGATGCTTCATGCCCCGCATGGCGATCATGCCGTTGCCATCCCCCTGCAGACCGTGGCAAGGCGTGCAGAAAATCTTGTAGCGGTTCTGGCCACGCTCGAGAAGCTCCTGATTCACGGGCAGCGGAAAAGCATTCGAGTCTTTGGGTACGAAGAGGGCATCCTCTGCAATCGAGCCGTGCGCCACAGTGTTTTCGACCAAGGGGCGCCCCGAACGGCCGTCCACAAAGAAATCCGATGGAGAAAGCGGAAGATACTTCGGCTGATTGGCCATGTCTTGCTTCAAATAGCGGCAACCGCTGGCAAGAAAGATGCCTGCCGCGGCGCAAGAGACAAAGAGAACACGCGAGGCGCTAGTCATCGACTACCTCGCTGACATGATGCGGATGCAGTCCCTGAAGGAAGCGGGCGGTCTCCGCAATATGGAAGTTAGGGTCGCGCGCCTCGATGCAAAGATAAAAGCGGTCTGATGTGGCATGAGCGAAGCGCTTTACGTTGAAAACAGGATGGTGCGGCTGAGGCAGCCGGTTAAGCGCTAGCATGCCGAACACCGCGCAGAGGGCTGCACCGAGAACGGTCAGCTCGAAAGTCACGGGAATAAAGGCCGGCCAGCTGTTGAAGGGCCGCCCGCCAATATTCTGAGGGAAGGACACGACGTTCGCCCAATACTGGAAGTAAAAGCCTCCCAAGCCACCGGCGAGACCACCCAGAAGGGTGATAAACGGTACCATGTTTCGTTTCAAGCCCATGGCATGAGCGAGTCCTTCCACAGGGAAAGGCGTATACGCGTCCATGCGGCGGTAGCCCGCGGCGCGGGCTTTCTCCACGGCATGAATCAACTGCTCAGGAGTATCGAACTCCGCCATCACGCCGTAGGTGTGTGAACGATGATGCTCCATTCCTAATCCTCAGAAGTTTCCGCCACAAGTTCGCGCATTTCCGCGATGGAAATCGCGGGAAGAACGCGAACGAACAAAAAGAGCAGCATGACAAAGAATCCGATGGTGCCGCTGAACGTGGCCCAATCCCAGAAAGTCGGTTGGTAGCGGCCCCAGGCAGAAGGCGTGAAATCGCGTGTGAGGCTGATAACCACGATGACAAAGCGCTCGAGCCATATACCGGTGTTCACGACCAGAGACATGATGAAAACAAACGCGACACTGTGGCGCAGTTTGTAGGCCCAAAGAGACTGCGGCAAAAGAATATTGCAAAGAATCAAGGCGAAATAAAAGTGAGAGTAGGGGCCGTGGAGCCGCTGCTGCACGAGAAAGACGTCAAACTTGTTTCCGCTGTAGAGGGACATGAAAAACTCGAAGAAGTAGCCGTAGGCGACGATGAGGCCGGTGGCGAGCATGACTTTGGCCATGTTGTCGAGGTGCCGCATAGTGATGAAGTCTTCCAGGCCGTAGGCTTTGCGGAGAGGGATGGCGATGGACAACACCATCGCGAAACCGGAATAAATGGCCCCGGCCACAAAGTACGGCGGAAAGATGGTGGTGTGCCAACCGGGAACGATGGCCACGGCGAAGTCGAAGCTGACCACCGTATGGACGGAGAGCACCAGGGGCGTGGCCAAACCGGCGAGGAGCAGGTACGTGGATTGGTAGCGGTGCCAGTGGCGAACGGAGCCGCGCCAGCCCAGCGCCAGCATGCCGTAAAGGATTTGCTTGGTTTTGGTGGTGGCGTGGTCGCGGAGGGTCGCCAAATCCGGAATGAGCCCCACAAACCAGAAGAGCAGGGAAACGGTGGCGTAGGTAGAAACCGCAAAGACGTCCCAGATGAGCGGGCTGCGAAACTGCGGCCAAAGCCCCATCGTGCTGGGGTACGGGAGCATGTAGAACGCCATCCACGGGCGACCGGTGTGAATCAGCGGGAAGATGCCGGCGCAGGCAACCGCGAAGAGCGTCATCGCTTCGGCAAAACGGTTGATCGAAGTGCGCCACTTTTGATTCAGCAAGAACAAAATGGCGGAGATGAGCGTGCCGGCGTGGCCGATACCGATCCACCAAACGAAATTCACGATGGCGAATCCCCAACCGATAGGAATGTTAATGCCCCAGATGCCAGTGCCCTTGATGAAGAGCCAGCCAATGGCGATGGTCATCAACGCGGTGAAGCCGAAAGAAAGTGCAAAGCCTATATACCAGCCGAAGGAAGTGGGGCGCGTGAGAACAATCGAGCTGATTTTGTCGGTGACGGAGCCGAAAGTGTAACCGGGGCCCAGCACCGGCGTTAGGCGGCGGATTTCAGGAGAATCGATTGGCGGCTGGCCGGCGCTCATGGGTTCTCCAGTTCAGGATTCGGATTCCGGACCGCGGCCAGGTAGGTGGTGCGCGGGCGCGAATTCAATTCGGGCATAATCTGGTAATTGCGCAGCTGCAATCGCAACTTGGAAACACGGCTATTGGGATCATTGGCGTTGCCGAAAACGATGGCTTGCGCTGGGCAGGCTTGTTCGCACGCCGTGACCATCGCGCCGTCCGCGATTGGTTCGTTCTTTTTCTCCGCTTCGATGCGCGCGTTGTTGATGCGCTGCGTGCAATAGGTGCACTTTTCCATGACGCCGCGGCTGCGCACTGTGACTTCCGGGTTGCGCATGAGCTTGAACTGCGGCGTTTCCCAGTCCTGGAAACGCAGGAAATTGAAGCGGCGGACTTTGTAAGGGCAGTTGTTCGAGCAATAGCGAGTCCCGACGCAGCGGTTGTAGACCATGTCGTTCAAGCTTTCCGCGCTATGCACTGTGGCGCCAACGGGGCAAACCTGTTCGCAGGGGGCGTTTTCGCACTGCTGGCAAGGAACCGGCTGGAAGAAAGTGTCGGGATGGTCGAGCGCCGGCTGATATTCGGAGGGATCGCCGGTGGACTTGCCGCTGGTGGCGGAGACTGAGTTCGTGTAGTAGCGATCAATGCGAATCCAGTGCATCTCGCGTCCGCGCATGACCTGGTCTTTGCCGACGACGGCGATGTTGTTTTCCGCCTGGCAGGCGATAACGCAGGCGTTGCAACCGTTGCAGCTGTTGAGGTCGATGGCCATCGCCCATTTGTCGCGGTTGTAGGGGAATTCGGCCTCGCCGTTGTAGAGGGAAAGTTCCTTGGGCGGGGCTTGCTGGAGTTCATGAACGAAATTAGGATTCTTGCGGTATTCGTCCAAAGTGCCGGAAACCAGGATGTGCCGGCCTTCCATGTTGAAGTGGTATTGCGTGCAGGCGAGCGGGTAATCATCACCCGTTTTTCGGATTACGCTCCTCGGTGCATTCGCGGCCCAGAGAGCGTTCGAGGAACGTACGGCATAGGCGTTGAAGCCTTTGTTCGTGCCAGTGTAACCGGCTTTCTTGCGACCATAGCCAAGCGGCAGAACCACAACGTTTTCGGCTTGACCAGGCAGAATCCACGCGGCTGCGGTGACCTTGCTTCCGGAAAGCGAAATATCAACGACGTCCGAGAGGATTTGACCATGCTCGCCGCCGCGCGACGGGATACTGTGGGTGAGCTTGAGATCTTGTGCGGTTTTGGGGCTCACCAACGCGGCATTGTCCCAAGTGAGCTTGGTGACGGGCTTGGGCAATTCCTGGAGCCAGCCGTTATTCGCAAAGCGGCCATCGTAAATGCTGGGGTCGGGCCGGAATAGGAATTCGAGTTCGCCAGCGGAGCTTTCCTTGGCCGGCGGAAGGCTCGCGGGATTGAACTTCAGCGAAACATTGGCGGGAGCAAAGGCGGTCCCGGCCACCACGCCGTCATTCAGCGTTTTGCGCCAGAACTTTTCGAAATCCCCGGTAGGATTCGCAGCCTTCAGCCGTTCACGAACCGCATCGTAGGAGGAAAGGCCCGGCTTGTCGGTAAAAGCGGCAAGCACTTCGTGAACGGAGTGGGTGCGGTAGAGCGGCGCGATAAGCGGCTGAATGACGCTAACGGTGCCGTCAAACGCGCGGGCGTCACCCCAGGTTTCAAGGTAATGCGATTCGGCGACGTGCCAGTCGCAATACTGAGAAGTTTCGTCAAAATGCGGGCCGACGTGCATGACCGTTTCGACCTTTTTGCCTTTGAGCTTTTCGTCAAAGCGCAGCTTAGAAGCAAAATAGAAGTCATGCGGTGCCGTATAAACCGGGTTGACGCCGAGAATCAGCAGCGCCGAGACTTTGCCGGCATCAATGTCCGCAGAAAGCTCGCTCAGAGAATCCAGGTGATTGACAGGGTTAGCCTCGACCGGCTCCGTGTAATACAGCGTGGTGCCCACGTTTCCGAGCGCCGCGTTGATGGCATGCACCAGGGCGTGCGCTTCGGCAGGTTGCTGCTCGCCGGCGACCACCAGAGTACGGCGGGGATACTTTTTCAAATCCTTTACGACGGCATCGAGCCACTTCTCGGCGTCGGGGGCGAGTTTTCCGGTGCCTCCCAAGCCAAGTTTTGCCGCCAACGCACGCGCGAAGAGCTCGATTTCCGCGCTTCGTAACGGCAACCTGTGATCGGCGCTGGAGCCGGTCACCGAAGGCGTCGGCTCGACCACATAGAGGCGGCTCATTTCATTGCCGCTGCGATCCGCTTCGGCATGTTGGTTGAGCTTGCGGCGTTTGTAAAAGTCTCGCATGTAGCGGACGTTGCCGGGTCCGCTGGCAAGAAAATCGGAGTCGATAGAAAGAAGAACCTCGGCGTTTTCCGGGCGGTAGACCGTGTTCACGTAACTTCCGAAAGCGAGTTTTGCGCCCTCGCGCGTGCCGTCTCCAACGGCAGGTTCCCACTGATGCCATTTCGCCAAGGGATAAAGCGTCAGAATATTTTGCAAATCCGTGGCGAGCGTGGGCGAGTTGACGATTCCCGTGAGGATGCGGAGCCCCTCGCCTCGCGTGGCCCGCAGCGTGCTCGCGAGCGCCTGCGCCGCGTCCAAGAACTGCGACCAGGTTTGAATCTCGCCGGCTTTGGTTACCGTTTGCGCGCGATCGGGATCGTAAAGGTTCAGGATGGAAGCTTGCGCAAACGCATTCGTAGCGCCAAGGCTCGAAGGATGGTCGGGATTCCCTTCGACCTTGGTTGGTCGCCCTTCATGACTCTCCACGAGCAGGCCAATGGCGTCGGCGCCGAAAGGCATGGCGGTCGCATAGAACTGCGGCTTACCGGGAACTACACCATCGGGTTGCTTGACGTAAGGAACGATATATTGTTCCGGCGCACGTCCGCAGCCGGAAAGGCCCGCGAGCGCCAAGGACGCGGCCATCAGCCGTAGGAAATCTCGGCGGTCTACGGAATCATCCCACTCCGAGGGCGCCTGGCGGGGGAACTCGCGGTGAAGCAGTTCCTCAAAATCCGGATCGCCAGCAAGCTCTTCAAGCGTGCGCCAATAGTGCTTGCCGGTTTTCGATTGCAACCGGGCGCGGACGGCTGCCAGATCCAGAGGCCGATGAGCCGAAGACGCGTTGTCGAAAGGTTCGTCTGGAGCCGGCCTATCGTCCTTGTTTCCTGCTTGTGCTAGATCGCTCATATGCTCTATCAGCGGTGACAGGTCGAGCAGCTTGTCAGCTCGGCGGTTGTCCGAATGTGACGCTCCTGCGCGAGTCTCTTGCCGATTTCTTCCTGGTTGTCAGGCGGCTTCCAGTTCATGTTGTAGACGTCTTCGGGCTTCTCGCGCAGCACCGCTTCGGGATTCCTGTGACAGTCCAGGCACCACTGCATCAACAGAGTGTTCGCCTGAAAAACGAGCGGCATCTGGTCCACGGGTCCGTGGCAGGTGCTGCATCCAACGCCTTTATTCACATGAATGCTGTGGTTGAAATAGGCAAAATCCGCAAGCCGGTGGATTTTTACCCACTGGATCGATTTGTCGTCGCGATAGCTATCGCGGACGGGCTCAAGGTAACCGGCGTTGTTGAAAAGCACGGAGTGACAATTCATGCAGGTTTTCGTTGGCGGGATCCCGGCAAAAGCGGAAGTTTCCACGCTTGTGTGGCAGTAGCGGCAATCAATTCCATCATCTCCCACGTGATGTTTATGGCTGAACTGCACGGGCTGTTCGCGAGTAATGTTTTGGCGGGTCAAATAAGGCGAACGCGCCGCTGCCAGCACCGCCAAAATGGCAAACCCCACGATGAACAAAAACGAAAACACACTAAATCTAGAGATGAAGTTCGTGCTTCTGTGAAAAATCTGGGCCATGTTCGTTTTGCACTTTGGCGGGGAGCGCACTGAAAGGGCCCTACGCTGCTAGGGCGTCCCACGTGTTAACCGGGAAGTGCAAAAACCCGGGCCAACTTTGACCGCCTAGTTTCCAATAAAACTTTCTGGAATGCAACCTCCGC
>DATFRZ010000070.1:0-2161 GCA_035262885.1 Candidatus Acidiferrum sp. | reverse complement strand
CCCGCTCTTTTCCTTGGCTCTCTGATTAATGCGCTACACTAACCATCCATCCGACGCCAAATCGGTCGGTAACCATACCAAAACGCGGTGACCAGAAAGTTTTCGTGAGCGGCATCTGCACCTGCCCGCCTTCCGCCAGGGCGGCAAATTTTCGGTCAGCCTCTGCTTCATTTGCCACCGTGAGCGACTCAGAAAAGCCTTGGAAGTTAGTTTGTCCCGTGCAGTGGCCGTCAGAAGCCATCAACGTGGTATCGCCGATGCGAAAACTGGCATGCATGATTTTATTCTCAGAACCCGGGGGGACCATTCCAGGTTGCGGAGGTTCAGGACTGTCCTTGAAACGCACGAGCATGGTTACCTCGGCGCCAAGAATTTTCTTGTAGAATTCAATTGCTTCCTCGCAGCGGCCATTAAAAAATAAATATGTTTCGACTCGCATGGTATTTCCTCCTGTGGTTTTCAATTGATATAGGGATTGCGCTTTTTACCGTTTACCTTTCTTTGCCAACGCAGCGGATTTCTCACGCAGGCGCTTCTCCTGTTCCCTCAACTCGGGAGTGAATTCAGCACCGAAATCCTCGGCCTCGAATATCTGGCGAATTTCGACCTCAGTTTCCTCGTTATGGGGATTGGGACAGCGCTTGACCCATTCGATCGCTTCTTCTTTGGACTTCACTTGCCATAGCCAGAAACCGGCAATCAGTTCCTTAGTCTCGGCGAAAGGCCCGTCGATTACGCTCCGCTTGCTGCCGGAAAACTTGACGCGCGCGCCCTTAGAACTCGGATGGAGTCCCTCGCCGGCGAGCATAACGCCGGCTTTCACCAGCTCTTCATTAAACTTGCCCATTTCGGTGAGAAGCTGTTGGTTCGGCATGACCCCCGCTTCCGAGTCCTTCGTGGCTTTAACTAAAATCATGAATCGCATCGTTATTCCTGCACTTTTTGACTTGAGCCAGTCAGCCTAAACATCCTTAATTAGCTCATTAATTAGCTCATTCTGGCTCCTTATATTAGCTAGTCGTTTGGCGGGAGGCTAAATCGACAATGCGATTCTATTTCAGGTTAATTCAACCAACCGCCGCTGCAGAAACCGCCGTTCCGGCTCTTGCTCCGTAAGGCTCAGAGCGCGTTCGTAGGAAGCGCGGGCTTCCGCTATTTGTCCCAATCGCCGGCAGAGGTCCGCTCGTGCGGCGTGAGCAAGGTGGTAATCCGAGAGATCACCGCGCTTCAGGATGGCGTCGATTAGTATAAGCCCCTCAGACGGGCCGTCGCGCATTGCCACCGCCACAGCGCGGTTCAATTCGACTACGGGCGAAGGCTCTGCCTGGGCGAGCAGGTCGTACAGCATAACGATCTGGGCCCAATCCGTGGCGGCAGCGTTCGGCGCGTTAGCGTGCACGGCTGCGATTGCTGCTTGGATGGTGTAAGGGCCGACCTGGCGTGCTGCCAGAGCGCGCTCCACGAGTCCCAAGCCCTCCGCGATCTGATCCCGGTTCCAAAGCGAACGGTCCTGATCATCGAGTAGAATCAACTCCCCGCTTGGCGATGCGCGTGCGGCGCGGCGCGAGTCATGGAGCAGCATCAGAGCAAGCAGTCCCAGCGCTTCGGGCTCGGGTAGCAATTCCACCAACAGCCGGCCCAGGCTGATTGCCTCGCTGGAAAGATCGTGACGCGTGAGCGCCGCTCCAGATGATGCGGAATATCCCTCGTTGAACACGAGGTAGACGACCCGAAGTACGGCGTCGAGCCGGTCCGGCAAATCAGCCGCCGAGGGTATCTCATAGGGAATGCGCGCGTTGCGAATCTTTGCCTTGGCGCGCACAATGCGCTGCGCTACTGTGGGCGGCGATGAAAGAAAGGCGTGGGCGACTTCCTCGGTTGTGAGGCCGCAAACTTCGCGCAGCGTCATTGCGACTTGGGCATCTGGTGACAAGGCCGGATGGCAGCAGGTGAAGATGAGGCGCAACCGGTCATCTTCGATGTTTTCGGGATCATCGGCGTGAGCCACCAGCCGCCCGTCGATATCGTCCGGCAAGGGCTCGAGTCGCGTGCGCCGCCGAATCGCGTCGATGCCCTTGAAACGACCGGTAGATACGAGCCAGGCGCGTGGATTGGCCGGGATGCCATCGCGCGGCCATTGCTCCAACGCTGCGCCAAAGGC
>DATFRZ010000069.1:0-2667 GCA_035262885.1 Candidatus Acidiferrum sp. | reverse complement strand
GCAACAACGCGTGGCTATTGCACGCGCTTTTATGAACCGTCCCACGATCCTTTTTGCCGATGAGCCCACCGGAAATCTGGACGCCGAGACGGCGGGGGAAATAGTGCGGCTGATTTTTGATCTCAACGCCACCACCGGAACGACCTTGATGCTGGTTACGCACGACCACGACCTAACCCAGCAGGCGGGCCGGGTGATCAGTCTTCGAGGGGGGAGAATAGTTTCGGACAGCGCAGACCAAGCCATGTGTGGAGTGGATTAAATGACTCCCGCAAAGACGCAAAGCACGCCAAGTTCGGAGAAACGGGGAATATTTCTACTGAGGATCTGGGTTTTGCGCATGGCTCTGCGAGACGGGCGGCGAGGTCTCAAGCCGCTGTTTCTGTCTATGACCTGCGTGATCCTCAGCGTCGCATCGATAGTTATCGCCTTCTCGTTTCGCGCTAACGTGCAATCCAGTGTGCAGGCGCAATCCAAAAGCCTGCTCGGGGCCGACCTCGCCATCGACGCCCGCGAGCCTTTCACGCCGGAGGCCGAGTCATTGATCCGATCCATCGGCGGCGATCAGTCGCGGCAGATCAGTTTTTCTTCCATGGCCTATTTTTCCGGCACCGGGGCTTCGCGGCTCGTTCAGGTCAGGGCGCTGAGCGGCGCCTTTCCCTATTATGGTGCGTTGGAGACCGAGCCAGCCACAGCGGCAAAGGAGTTTCAGCGCGGGGCCAACGCACTGGTGGATGAAAATGTCATGCTCCAATTCAACGCGCGTGTGGGAGATCGCTTGAGGATCGGCGATCAGAATTTCCGCATTGCCGGAAAGCTGCGCAAAATTCCCGGGGAGTCATTGGCCTTTTCCTTGATCAGTCCGCGGGTTTACATCCCCCTCGCTTATCTCGATGCGGCGCAGCTCATTCAAAGAGGCAGCCTGGTGCGTTACCGCGTCTATTTTAAGCTGGACCCCGGTGCAGATGTCGAGCCACTGGTAGAGCGAATCACCCCCGAGCTTCTGCGCCTGCAACTCGAAGTGGATACGGTGAAGCGCCGAACTGCGGCGATTTCCGGGCCCCTCGACAATCTTTCTCGCTACCTTCGCCTCGCGGTTTTCATCGCCGTTCTGCTCGCCGGAGTCGGGGTGGCTAGCGGCATCCACGTTTATGCCAAGGACAAGACTCCATCGGTGGCGATATTGCGTTGCGTGGGCGCCAGCCCGCGCGAAACCATGTTGGTCTATTTGATTCAAACGTTCACCGTGACTCTCGCGGGGTCGCTTGTCGGCGCCGCTCTTGGAGCCGTCTTGCAATCCTTGCTGCCGCGCGCGCTTCAGGATTTCCTTCCCATCGTTGCCACCAATTCGGTTTCGCCTCGTGGCATTGCCATGGGTATCGTAATTGGTCTCGGCACAGCAGTGTTGTTTTCGCTGCTTCCGCTGGCTCCGCTTAGAAACATCTCCCCGCTGCTCGCGCTGCGCTCTTCCTTTGAGACGAAACAACCGGCAAAGGATTGGTTATTGTGGCTGATCGGTTTTCTTATTGTGGCTGCCGTCGGCGCCTTCGCCGTGACAACCATGGAGAGCCGATTCTATGGTTTCTGCTTTACGGTGGGAGTGTTGGTAACCTTCGGACTTCTCGGCGCCGTGTCCCGTGGAGTGATAGCGATCCTGAAAAAGTTTATTCCCAGGTTTCTTACCTTCTCCTGGCGCCAGGGCATGGCCAACCTTCATCGGCCCAACAACCAGACCACCGCCGTGATGATCGCTATTGGGCTCGGGACTTTTTTGCTCGTCTCGCTTTACAGCGTTCAAAGTATGCTCGTCCGTCAGGTGAGCGAACGGGGCGGTGGGGGCGGACCCAATTTGGTGCTCTTCGACGTGCAGCAGGAACAGAGAGCGGGGATCGAAAAGCTTCTGAGCTCCTTCGCTGTGTATTTTTCGGAGGAAGTGCCGATCGTTACGATGCGCCTTTCCGCCATCAAGGGAAGGCGCGTAGAGGAAATTCGCGCCGATCCAACATCGACAATTTCACGCTGGGCGCTGCGCCGAGAGTATAGGTCTACATACCGCAGCCGTCTGGCAGGCACGGAGCGATTGGTCAAGGGAACATGGCAGCCTAGAGTGGATTCGGATTCTCGACTGATTCCCATCTCGCTCGAAAAAGGCATTGCGGAAACGTTGCACGTTACAGTCGGCGATCCATTGGAATTCGAAATCCAAGGCGTTCCCCTGCAAACCCAGGTTGCCAGTCTTCGCGAAGTTGATTGGCAACGCCTGCAGCCCAACTTCTTTGTCGTGTTTCCGGAAGGCGTTCTCGAAAGCGCGCCGCAGTTTTATGCGGTGACGGTGCGGACCGACTCCAAAGAGGTTTCCGCGAGCCTGCAACGCGCCATTGCCGAGCAGTTCCCCAATGTTTCCGTCATCGACTTGGGCCAGATTCTCGACACCTTGGACTCCATATTAGGCAGGGTTTCGGCTGCCATCCGTTTTGTCGCGCTGTTTACGATTCTCACGGGCCTCGCGGTGCTCGGCAGCGCCGTTTTGAGCAGCCGGTCGCAGCGCCTGAAAGAATCGATTCTGCTCAGGACGCTGGGGGCGCCGCGGTCACAAGTTATCGGGACCGTCATGGCGGAGTATGTCTTCCTAGGAGCGATTGCGGCGGTAACCGGTGCCTTCCTTGG
>DATFRZ010000068.1:0-15989 GCA_035262885.1 Candidatus Acidiferrum sp. | reverse complement strand
AATTTTTCGAATCTCCGCCTTTATGTAGCGCGAGGCTACACCTCGGCATCTTATGGAGCACGATACATCGCGCCCCTGTTTCGTACCGCCCGCCTCGAGCCGTCATCTTTCATTTTGTCGGGGCTGCAGCACTGCTACGTCCACTTCTTCGGACTGTGCCGGCTTGCCGTCGCTTTTTTCTGCCCTTTGCCTTCCCTCTCTCCGTTCTTGCCACCCGACACTTGCCTTTTCCGTCACTCGCTCGGAATCCTTCAAGAATGAGATCGCTCTGAAATGCCGGCGTTGATGGGCCAAGGCTAGATTTGTTCAGTCGCGGACGTAAGCGTCCGGGATGGAACTCCATCTTCCCTGCCCGGTGAAGGCCGGTCAGGTCAACAACGGATACAAGACTATCGAAGAGTTCTTGCCCGAAGCTGCCCAACCTTGCCTACCGAGTGGAGAGGTGCTAGTCTCGGTTACCGAGGACATAGACATGAGCAAACCTTCGGACCTCGTGCAGGGTACGTTGGACATGTTGCTGCTGAAAATTCTTGCACTCGAGCCGATGAACGGGTTCGCAGTTAGTCAGCGCCTGAAACAAGTGTCGGGCGGGTTTTGCAGGTGAGCGACAGATCGCCCTACCCGGCTCTGCACAAGTTGGAGCAGGAGTGCTGAATTACCGCCGAGTGGAAAACCTCCGGGTATGGGCGGCGCGCCAAATATTATTCGCTCACGCGGCTCGGGCGGCGACAGCTCGAAATAGAAGCAGATAACTGGAGCAGGCTTTCGAGCGCCGTCTCGCGGGTTATTAAGCTCAAACAGGCGTGGGCGGCGCGCTGCGCGAAACGGAGGTTGAATATGCGACCGGAGCATTGGATGTACACGATTCCTCTGCGGCTGCGGTCGTTGCTTCGCACCGCACAGGCGGACGAGGAATTGGACGACGAGTTGCGCGACCACGTCGAACGAAAAACGGAGGAATACATCGCACAAGGGATGCCGCAAGAAGGGGCGCGCCGTCGCGCGCGGCTGGACCTGGGTGGTATCGAGCAGACCAAAGAGAAATGCCGCGATGCACGTCGCGTACATTGGATTCAAGACCTGATTCAGGATTTGCGCTACGGCCTCCGCATCCTGCGCAAGTCTCCCGCCTTCACCGCGGTGGCCGTGCTGACCCTGGGTCTGGGGCTCGGCGTGAACACGACCTTGTTCTCCGCATTTGATTCCGTGGCCTTGAAACCTCTGCCGGTTAAAGACCCGGTCAAAGTTGTGAAATTCAAGCGATGGTTTGGCAGCGGGGCAACCGGAGATATTCAACACGCCTTTTCTTACCCAGAGTACCTGTATTACCGCGATGGGAATCATGTCTTCTCCGGCGTGATCGCTGCGAGCTGGCCTACACAGATTCTTGCCACGCTTGCGGCTGAATCCCCTGCTGACCGGAACGCGTCGCGCGAGCCTCTGCCCTTGCAATGCCAGCTTGTTTCTGCAAATTACTTTTCTGTCTTAGGAATCAGCGCTGCGGTTGGCCGAGTTCTTGGTGTGGAAGAAAGTCAAGCTCCCGGGGCGAATGCTGTCATTGTTCTCAGCCATTCTTTTTGGCAGCGCCAATTTGACTCGGACTTACAGATTTCAGGTAAAACGCTGGAAATAAACGGCGCAACTTTCACAATCATTGGAGTTACGCCTCCGGATTTCATCGGCACAGGGAATCCGCCGCAAGTGCCCGATTTCTGGGCACCCCTCCCGATGCAAGCCCAGTTGATTCCAAAGAATGATTGGCTCCACGAAACGATGAATCGTCGGCTCCAGGTCCTCGGCCGCGTCGCCATCGGAACGGACGTTAGCGAAGCCCAGGCCGAAATGGAAGTTTTGACCCGTCAGTTTGTGCAGGCGCACCCAGTGCCCGACCAGACGATCGCATTGACCCTTCACCGCGCCACGTACTTCGGAGAGACAGATGAGCTTTGGTTTAAAGCTTTTGTTGCTGGCCTAATGGCGATAGTAGGCCTGGTTCTGCTCGTCGCCTGCGTCAACCTGGCGAACATGTTGCTTGCGCGCGCCGCGATTCGCCAAAAGGAAATCGCTACTCGCCTGGCGCTCGGGGCCAGCCGCGGGCGGCTCATCCGGCAATTGTTGGCAGAAAGTGTTTTACTCGCCATGTTAGGCGGAATGGCTGGCTTTCTTTTCTCTTTGTGGACGACGAAGTTGACGTCGCTCGGTTTGGTCCGGCTCATCCAAGCGCTGCTGGGAAGCAGGACCTTCGTCGCGCCGCTGACCCCAGATGTTCGCGTTTTTCTATATACCTTCGGCCTGTCTCTGATCACCGGAATCTTGTTTGGTCTCTGGCCCGCGCTTCAGTCATCTAAAGCGGATATTACCGATGCATTGAAGTCCGAAGGAAGCGCTTGCGGACAGCGACTGAGTCAGTCGCGCTTCCGCAGCTTCCTAGTCGGCGGGCAGGTCGCTGTTTCGGTAGTCTTGCTCATCAGCGCGGGATTGCTGTTGCGGGCTCTGCTCAGGTCTCAAGTGGCGAATCCCGGATTTGAAACGAAGAATACATTCCTTTTGAGTCTCGATTGGGGAAACGATAAGGCCAAGGCGACAACCACAAAAAGGGAAGCGGTGGCTCGTCTCCAAACGCTTCCCGAAGTTGCCGATGTCGCGCTTACCTATCGCTTGCCTTACTTGGGCACGATGACGTTCTTACTTCAAGTACTGGGAAGCAAGGCGTCTCCCAAAAGCCTGCCCGGCCAGACTCTCGTTAATTATGTCTCGCCGAGCTATTTCTCAACTTTGGGTATTCCCATCGTCCGCGGCCGCGGCTTCACTCCCCAAGAAGCGGAGGAACTGCTTCCCGTTGCGATTGTCAGTGAGTCCACCGCCCGCCAGGCTTGGCCGGGCGAAGATCCGGTAGGAAGACACCTCAAACTAGCTCAGGCGTTCCGGGACAGAGGCGCCTGGGAAGAGTACCAAGTGGTAGGCGTAGCTAAGGACGTGCGATTTTTCAACCTTACGAGAATAGATCCCGCGTATGTCTGTCTCCCGACCAATGCGTCTGAATACAACAGCATGCTGATTCGCGCTGCCAGGAGCCCTCGGGACACTCTCGCGGCTGTTCGTGCCTCCTTGGGAGCGCTCGATCAAACCTTGTTGCCGAAGCTGGGCTTCGTCAGCCTCGATCGCTTCATGCAAACGCAGCAACTGCTCCCACAATGCGCTGCAATCTTCGCGGCAATTTTGGCGTCCCTCGCTCTCTGTTTGGCTGCGGTCGGTATTTACGGCGTCATGGCTTACCTCGTTGCGCAGCGCAGGCGAGAAGTAGGAATCCGCTTGGCCTTCGGCGCCTCAAAAACCGACGTGCTGCAATTGATGGTTCGCCAGGGAATGCTGCCGGTGATCCTCGGTGCGGTTTGTGGTCTCATGGTCTCTACCGCCATCTCGGGCGTGCTGCGCGCGATTCTAATTTTTCCTGGCAGTTACGACCTGCTTTTTGGGGTAAGTGCGTTCGATCCCGCGACCTATGGGGGATTAACTGCTCTTCTCACGAGCATCGCCTTGCTGGCATGTTATGTGCCGGCACAGAGGGCGATGAAGGTCGATCCTATGGTCGCTCTGAGGTACGAGTAGACGAGGGCCGGAGATGCGACCGGAGTATTCGCGGTACACGATTCCACTGCGGCGTCTACGTGGCTTGTTGGGGACATCTTGGGGACAAGACGACCTAGCCATGCGTGGGGACAAGGAAAAGGTGTTCCGGGACGATCTCGGAGCTGTTAACCTGGTCAGCGTGAGCAGCCGCCATTTCGAAATTCCCCTTCTGTTCGCGTAAACTGGAAGGCTTCGCCGGCAGCGAATTTACATTCCGGAGAACCCATGTCTCAGGTTTTTCCCTTTCGCGCCTTCCGCTACAATCCGGTCCGCGCCCCATTCGATCGCGTCCTCACCCAGCCTTACGACAAAATCTCCCCTGCGATGCAGGAAAAATACTATGCCTGCGATCCTCACAATTTGATCGCCGTCGAAAAGGGCCGGACTAATCCCGGCGACACTCCGCAGAACAACGTCTACACGCGAGCCGCCGCAAGCCTCGAAGCCTGGATGGGCATGGGCATCGTACAGCAGGATCCCGCTCCTTCCTTCTACGCTTACTCTCAGGAATATACGGTTCCTGGCACCGAGCAGCGCAGCACGCGTCGCGGTTTCATTAGTGCCGGCAAGCTCGAAGATTATTCCGCTGGCGTCGTCTTCCGTCACGAACAAACGCTCTCCGGCCCCAAAGCGGACCGCCTCGAACTTCTACGTCACACGCAAACGCACACCGGGCAGCTTTTTATGCTCTATTCCGATCCGCAGCGTCGCGTAGATGAAATTCTCGCGGAAGCCGAAGAGTCCACTCCGGAAACGGAACTTCGTGATGAATACGGCGTCACTCACCGCCTGTGGGTCATCTCTCGCCCCCATCATGTTGCTGCGATTCAGAAAGCCATGCGAGACCAAAACCTGGTTATCGCTGACGGCCATCACCGTTACGAAACGGCGCTCGCGTATCGCGACGAATGCCGCTCTCGTGCGGGAAAGCTTGATCCCGACGCCCCGTTCGAACGCGTCATGATGACGGTGATCAACACGTACAGCGAAGGCCTCACCATTCTCCCCACGCATCGCGTCGCCTCGCACATTCACGATTTCTCCTGGTCAGCGGTGCGTGGCCATTTCGAGCCTTGGTTCGCCGCCGAAGAATTTCCTTTTTCGAATGACGCACAAAGCGCTGAAGCGCGCAAAACATTTCTCTCATGCCTTGCCAGCGCCCGCGCGCGCCGCGGCATCGGCATCTATCCTGCCGCTGATTCAGGAAAGCCAGCTTTCTACGTCTTGACGCTTCGCGACGGCGTCAATCTCGCGCAGCTTCTGCCCAACGTTTCGCCGCTTCAGCGCGAACTCGACGTCGTCCTCCTTCACGAAGGAATCCTCGAACCCGCTCTCGGCATCACTCCACAAGCCGTCACATCCGAGGCCCATCTCACCTATGAACGTGAGGCCACCGTCGCTCTCGACGCCGTGGACTCCGGCCGCGCGCAAATCTCCTTCCTCCTGAATCCTTGCGGCGTTGATCAGGTCATGAAAATCGCTACCGCGGGAGAAGTCATGCCCCAGAAGTCCACCGATTTTTATCCCAAGCTCCTCAGCGGTATCGCCATGTACCGCATCGCTACTTTTTCCTGATTGTCACGCCACTCAGTGCGTGCCCCGTGCGTTGCGAGGAGATGTGGCCTCGGGATCAGGTGGCGGCCCTCGACTTTCTGAACCAACGAGTAGGCGGCCATAACGTATCAACGCCAGGTGCCGTTCTGTCTTGTTTGTCGAATTGAATTGATGGAGGGGAGAATCTCCGGACTTACTCAACCAACAAATTCATGAATCGCACGATGTCTGCCTGCTCACGTTCACGGTCTTTCGCCGTGCTGCGCTCCGTGCTTTGTGTTAGCGCGGCGAGCCGCCCAGAGAGGATGCGCATCGCCCCATCCCGCGGCACGTACGCAATCTCGTTTCCCTGCATCATCACCCAGCCCTTGTTTGTGAGCTGCAATTCCAGCTGGTGATCTTCCCATCCTAACTGCGATTCCATCCGCTCAGCACTGAGGGCCGCGACCGTCTCGACTCGGATCCGCGCCAGACCGCGTCTCCCTTTCATCTCGACCCCGCTCACCTGCAATTGCCGGTAGACCACAACCGGCCTCTCCAGTCGCCCCAGAGTTCCCGCGCGCAAAATTTCACCTGCCTCGAGATTCGCCGCCTGCAACGCCGAAGTTACGTCCGCTGCTTGGGGCGCGTGCCCTGCCGTTCGCAGCGGAATCTGCAAGACTGTCGCGGACGATGTCCGGGAAGGATTCTCAGCTCGTGCTGTGCTCGCAGGCGGAGCTTCCTCATGTGGTTTGCCCGCGGCAGTGTCACTCCGCGACTTGTCCGCGGCTCGTGCTGTCAGCACAGGGGCGGCCTTCACTACCTGAAGACCCGGCCGATTCTCTCCACTCCCCGGGACAGACTGCTCTTTGGGCGGCAAACCCGGCGACCGGTTTGATGCCTCGCTCGTCCCGCCACCCTTTAGGGGACTCTTCGTCAAGTACCGGTAAAATCGCGGATAGCCTCGCGCCTGCCAGTATGCCGAACGATAATTCTGCATCCGCGTTCCCGCGGTGACCGAGCTGAAGAAAGTGTGCCCTTTGGGATCCACCACCAAGCCCACATGTCCTTGCCACACGACTAAATCGCCTGGGTGCGCGAACCGCACTCGAAGGAACGGCCCTGTTCCGCGATAAAGATCCAGGGAACTGGCATACGGATATGGATGTCCGGCTTGCTCGTATAATTTGTGCACCAGATGGGAACAATCTGGCGCCAGGCCCTCTTCGTCGTCCGCCCACGACATTTCCTCAACGATGGTCTGCCCTTCTTTCAACGTAAGGAGCCGAAAGCCTGGCGGTATCGTTGGCGGCGGCGCCGCTTGCGCCTTTTGATCGGAACCCTGCTTCGCCGTTTGGCCCGGAGCAGGTTTCCCCGTTGGTTGACTTTGCCGCGTCGCGGTCGGCTGCCCCGTTTGCTGATTCTGCCGCCTGGCAGTTTGTCCGGAAGTTTGCGGGCCTGGCTGCCCCGAAGCTTGCGCCCGCGAGCCTTGCACTCCTTCCGCCGGTGTCACCGACACCTGTCCCAGCAGAGCCGCCGCGCATAGCCCAAGTGCGGAAAGGGGGCGGTTTCGCATTTCCCAAGCTTAGATGACTGTTTTGACCCACGCGCCGTACCTGAGTCCTAACCAGTACTGCCCCTTAGTACAGTTCCCACCAAAGCACTTATCTCAGCGAAACTTGACTCCCCTAGTCACGGGTTCGGGCTGAAATTGCATTTGCTGGAGTCAATCATCTTTTTTCTGCAGTCTTCATCGGGGTCGCTAGTTTTTCCTTCATTTTCCGAGACTCCTCTTCCGAGAAAACCAGCTTGCCTGTCTTCGCGCATGCCAGTTCCTCGGCGGTCCAGTGGGCATGCATGATTCCTGTGAAAGCATGCGAATTTCTGCCAAGAAGGAGATGCCCGATCTCGTGCGCCGCCACGTGCCCCAGCAAATTCGCAATGTCCGTTCCATCGCTTTTATGCAATTGCTCCATCGGCTCGTAAAATAGGTCGGCGTAGCATCCGCTTCCGTCGTGCGCTTGAAACGAAATCCCCATCGTTTCTCCTTTCAGGCCAGCCGACTTTCGCACAATCCGCAAATGCAGATGCTTCGGAAAGACCGCCTCTCGGCACGCTTGCGACGCTTCCTCGCTCACGGCCGGAACCTCGCAATTCAGCCAGACCACCTCGATTCCCGCAGACTGAAAGACTCGCTCTGCCTCGAGCTCCGCTTGGCTTAACACCTCCGAAGGCACCTTCACGTCGTTGTAGACAGAAATCGCCAGCCGAGCGCTTCCTGGGGCGCCTTCCGCCCTGCTCCCGGAGGCCTTGCCCCAAAGGCTCGTGGCCGTTGGCAAAAGCGATAGAACGATTGCAAACCGAAGCTCCTTCCCAAACGTCTTCGCCATCATGACGTGCACCTCTCGGTGGCGCCAAAATGGTTCTGTCGGCTGGGTACCTCAATGCTGCGGAGGAGGCGAGTTTCTCATTTACGGATGACCGGATAAGCTCTCTTGCGTCAAAGAGATAGGGTGAAAGGTGACAAGCAAATCTCCCGCTCGCTTAGCTGATGAGACCTTTTCGTGGCATTGACATCTATCTGTTCATGGCTGACAGGATTGCCGCCGGGAAACTTTGTCCCGGACCGCATCGTTAATTACCTAAGGAGCCCGGCCAGCGTAGGCCAACATGCCTGGGGATGCCGCAAACGGACTTATCCGCTTTGGAACCTTTGAAGTGGACCTTCGCGCCGGGCAGCTCCGCCGCAACGGCCTGAAGGTCCGCCTCCAGGAACAGCCCTTTCAGGTACTGGCCATGCTCCTGGAACGTCCCGGCGAAGTCGTTACCCGGGAAGATCTTCACGCACGCCTGTGGCCAGCCGATACGTTTGTCGATTTCGACCACGGCCTGAACGCAGCCGTCAAGCGCCTGCGCGATGCACTGGGTGACTCGGCCGAAAATCCCCGTTTTGTAGAAACGCTGGCGCGCCGCGGATACCGTTTCCTCGCTCCCGTGGAATCGCCCTCTCCCGAAACTCCAGCCTCTGCCGCACAGGCGCCCTCGGCCCGAAACGCCACCAACTCAAACGCGGCCAAATCCAGGTGGCGGTTGGTGGCGGGGGCGTTGGTTATAGTTGTCGTTGCGCTGGCCCTTGGCCTCCACATAGGAATGCGCGCCTCCCGTGCGCTGCAGCCGGTTCTTCCGAAAGAGATTCGACTGACCGCCAATTCCCCCGATGCGCCGGTTTACTTCGGCGCGATTTCTCCCGATGGGCGCTATCTCGCTTACATCGATCCCCGTGGGGCCTTCCTGCGCGAAATTGCCACAGACGAATCCCACGCCCTGTCTCTCCCGGAAGGATTCCGCGTGCATCACGTGAGCTGGTATCCCGACGGGAGCCATTTGCTTGCACAAGCCGTGGTTGGCGGCGAGGAACGCCCCGGATTGTGGAATGTACCTCTGCTCGGAGGCGCTCCGCGAAAGCTGGTCAGCGATGCGGAGGCCGGGAGTGTCTCGCCTGACGGCAAGCAGGTCGCTTTTCTGCGCGGCGACAAGTTCAATCACTCCGAGATCTGGCTGGCCGGCACAAGCGACGCCGAGCCGCGCATCGCCGTCAATGTTCCCGGATACGTCATCGGCCCGCCTGCCTGGTCGCCCGATAGCCAGCGGTTTGCCTATCTGAAGGACGTCTATTGGCCCGGCTACAGCAGCGAAGACGTGCAAATCGAAATGTACGAACTGGCCAGCGGGAAAACGGATTTGATCCTGAACGACTACCGCTTGCAGTACGGGCTGGTCTGGACACGCGACAATCGCATTCTTTTCTCGCGCGCCGAAGAACCTCCCAATCAGGGCGAGTCCAATGTTTGGTCGATGAAAGTGGACGCGCGCCTCGGATGGCGCTGGGGCGCGCCCGTGCGCCTGACCAGCGGCCCGGACTGGAAGCCCATCATTAATATGGCCGCGGACGGAAAGCACGCGGTGTTCATTCGCACGAACATCGCGCCGGCCGTTTTCATAGCCGACGTCGATGCCAGGACGCGAGAAATTGGCAAGCTGCGGCGCCTCACTCTGGACGAACGCCAGAGCCGTCCGTATGAATGGACGCCCGACGGCAAATCCGTTTTGTATGTCTCCGACCGGGAAGGCGCATTTCGGATCTTTCGCCAGCAGATCGGCGCGGCGACTCCCGAACTCATCGCTGGCGTCCAGGGATCGCCGATCATCCTGCGGCTCAATCCCGCGCGCACCGAGATTCTTTATTTGACCGAAGCGGAGCGCAGGACCGCCGACGCCGTGAATGGCGTTCCTTCGAGCCAGAATTCTGGCGTTGCCGGCCACAGCGCAACGCCGACGCAGCCGGAAGGCGAATTTCAATCGCGCAACCTGCGGCTGATGCGCGTTCCGCTCGACGGCGGCGTTTCGAAACTTGTGCTGGAGGATTCCGGCATCAACAATTTCCAGTGCGCGCGATTGCCCTCGCACGAGTGCATCTACAGCAAGTTCACGAAAGATGCGCTGGTTTTCCAGGAGTTCGACGCGCAGACCGGCGTGAAGACGGGCACGGCGAAGAGACTTCCGGGCATCCAGGAACCGGAGTGGCAATACTACAACTGGAGCCTTTCGCCTGACGGGCGCATGTTGGCGCTGGCCAAAAAGATGCGGGCTTCGGCGGAAGCCGAAATCCGGCTCGTTTCCACGCGCGACGGCGCGGAGCGCGTCCTCAAAGTGAAAGACTGGGGCCGCCTCGCCACCATTGACTGGGCCGCTGACGGAAAAAGTTTCTGGGCTAGTGCGGTGCGTCATGGAGAAACGACCGCGCTGATTCACATCGATCTTCAAGGCCGCGCCAAACCGGTTCTTCAGGAAACCAAGCCGTATGTGGGCTGGGCCATTCCTTCGCAGGACGGCAAGCACCTCGCTATCTGGGAAGCCACGGGCGGCTCCAATGCCTGGATGCTCGAAGTCCCTCCTGCGTGGTAACGCTCCAAGGAGCAAGGGAATTCTGGACTCGACCTGTCCCATCGCGACCGGCGCGGCGGAGTGATTTGCGGCAAAACCACGGCGCAAACCAGCGTTGACGATTGTTCAGGGCGACCCGTATAATGGGAGTTTCCGTTGAGCGCGAAGAAGCGCTAAGGGTGCGCCTGCTGGCCGCTTAGCTAGAAGAAAATTGGAGGAGCGATGTACGCCGTTATACAGACCGGGGGGAAGCAGTATCGTGTCGCGCCCGGCGACACCATCCGCATCGAGCGGGTGGAAGGCAAAGTGGGGGAGAAGGTCAATTTTGCGAACGTCCTGGCAGTCCATGGCGAGAAGAAGGTTTTTGCGGGCGCGGAGGCGGAGAAGGCGACCGTGACCGGGAAAATCGTCGCGCAAGGGCGCGCGAAGAAATTGACCGTGCTGAAGTATAAGAGAACCAATCAGTACAAGATTCAGCGCGGGCACCGGCAGAACTATACGGCGGTGCTGGTGAGCGATATCAAGATTTGAAGAGTTCTTGGTTTTGAGTCGTTGTTTTTTGGTGGATCAGTTAGATAAGAGCGAGCATTTGGAATCGCTGCAAAAGGAACGGCATGCGCCACGATTCCTCGTCGCTCCGCTCCTCGGAATGACAAGTTGCGAGGTTTGTAACCGAGTTGTTAGGCAATTTCGGGACGCGGGTTTCCAGATTTTGACGGTTTCAGCACTGTTCAGAGAAGAGGATTAGGTCATGGCACATAAGAAAGGCGGCGGGTCGTCAACGAACGGTCGCGATTCCCACGGACAGCGGCTGGGGGTGAAGCGCTTCGGCGGGCAGTTGGTGAATGCCGGTACGATCTTGGTGCGGCAGCGCGGCACCAAGCATCAGCCGGGCGAAAACGTCGGGCGAGGCAGCGATGACACGCTTTACGCGATGGTTACAGGCATCGTGAAGTTTCAGGATCGTGGCCGTCAGGGGCGGTTCATCAGCATTCAGCCGGCAGAATCCAAGGCTGCGGTGAATTAAAACGGGAGGAAGCAAGCCCTCGCGGCGAATTGGCGATGCCCTACGCGGTCCCGCAAAGCGGGATCGCGTTTTCATTTTTGCAACTACTGCCCCGACACACAGCTCAACGGTCCGGCGGGGAAGAGTTTTTTGTAGGCGCTGCGGCCGTGGGCCGGGATGATGGCTAGAGTTGGCAATAATTCGTGGAGCTGGCTGAGTTTGCTGACGATTTGATTCGCCAAAACTGGATCGTTGTCGCTGTCGCGCAAGAGCAGAGTCTTGGCGACGCGTTCTTCAACGCCGCGCTCATCGTCAACACTGTCCCCAACGTAAAAGAAACGTTTTGCGGCAGACAGATTCACGAAAATGCCCACACTTCCCGGCGTGTGGCCGCGCAGAGGAACGACCACGACGGAGCCGTCCCGGTAGAGGTCAGCGCTTTCGTCGAACGTCTCGTAGGGCTTCGGGTCGAATTGCAATGTGGGCGCCGTCGGCTTGGGCAGCGCTTTGGTGTACGCGGCGAGGACATAGCCTTTGGCTTGCGCGGCGGAGTCGTTGGCGAAGAGCACTTCTTCGCCGGTGATCAGCACAGGCAGCCGCGGCAAGTCCATCAGGCCACCCGCATGGTCGAGATGAACGTGCGAGAGAATGGCCCAGCGCAGTTTGACGGGATCTTCGCCGGCGCGGCGGAGCATTTCGGGAAGCGTGACCCCGGGATTCAATTGGCCCGCGAGTGATCGCAGTTTCAGCCGCAGCCTGAACGGATATATGCTGACGTCCTGCGCAAAATGACTGGAGTTGCCCGCATCGATAAGCAGGTCACCCGCGGGATAGCGCACGAGGATGCCTCGGCGGTCATTCCGATGGAAAAGCGGCTGAAAGTTTTTCCGGTTTCGATCCAGCAAGCGGAAAGGCCGGGAAGATTGGCAATTGTTGGAGCGACACGCGCATGCGGCGGCGCTGGCGGAAGCGCCGCGCGGTGAAGATACAGTAGGTAGAACGCGCCGCCGGCGATTAAGACGGTGGCAAACAGCAGCAAGAGAGCGCGCTTGAGGACGGGAAGCATGTGGGTTGTGCCTCCTTCGAGAGACCAAGGGCTTGAGCAAAAACAGGGGCACCGCAGGGGCTAAAGCCCAACTTAAAGTGCTGACTTTAATGTCGGACCTAAAAGTCCGCTCCCCGATTGCGCCGCTAATCCGCAAATGACGTTACGCGAGTTGCCTTATGTTATCGTTTTCGAGGAGGGCGGACCAGCAGAGTTGCACCTGGAGAGGAACACGAAGTGTCTCAGCCATTATGGATTTCTCCGTGTGGATTAACTTGAGATCCTTCGCTCAGGATGACAAGGATTGGGGACTGTAGCGCATGGATGGTTTCTGTCGCTGAACGACTTGGAGGGGGGGGTCCTATTCCGGTGTTTGTTGACGAAGCGAAAATTTACGTGAAGGCGGGGAACGGTGGGAACGGCTGCGTTGCGTTTCGCCGCGAGAAATACGTTCCGCGCGGAGGGCCTTCGGGTGGCGACGGCGGAAATGGCGGCAGTGTGTATCTTGAAGCGAACCCGAACGACAACACGCTGCTGCGCTACCGCTACAACCGGGAGTTCAAAGCGGACCGAGGACGACACGGCGAAGGTTCGAACTGCACAGGCCACTCTGGCGAAGACTTGATTTTGCAAGTGCCGGTGGGAACCTTGGCGTTCGACAATCACACCGGAGAGACGATTGCGGATTTGGCGACGCCGGGGCAGAGAGTGCTTGTGGCGCATGGAGGACGCGGCGGGCGCGGTAATCAACATTTCGCAAAGCCGTGGCATCAGGCGCCGCGGGAACAGGAAGACGGTTTTCCGGGCGAAGAGCGCGATCTTCGTCTGGAACTGAAGCTTTTGGCGGACGTTGGGCTTGTGGGATTCCCTAACGCGGGCAAGTCCACATTGATTTCCGTGATTTCGGCCGCGCGGCCCAAGATTGCAAATTATCCTTTCACGACGCTGGAGCCAAATCTAGGAGTGGTAAACGCCGACGGCGGAACGGGCAAAGAAAGACGAGAGATTGGAAGGACGTTTGTAGTGGCGGACTTGCCCGGCTTGATTGAAGGCGCGCATCAGGGCGCGGGGCTGGGGATCCGCTTTTTGCGGCATGTGGAGCGCACGCGGCTTCTGGTGCACCTGGTTGATACGAGCGACGCGAACGCCGATGATCCGGTGCACGCATTCGAAGTTATTAACGGAGAGCTGGCAGCGTTCAACGAATCGCTAACACAGAAACCCATGATCGTGGTGGCGACGAAACTGGATGCGACGACCGACCGCAGGCGCCTAGAGGCGCTGCGCGATTATTGCAAAAAGCACGGCCTGGAGTTTCACTCCATTTCTGCTGCCGCCGGTCAGGGCGTAAAAGAACTCGTCCGTTCGATTGCGGATGCTCTGGACAAGATTCCGCGGGCAAGCCTTGAGCACGCTCCTAACGACCAGACCGTGCCTGCCGCGATTGAAGTTAATCCTTCCACGCAACACGCTGCCGAAGACCGCAATTCATGAGAAAATCGAGAATAGAGATTCCTTGGGAGGCGCATTGACGATCGCGCAGGCGCACCGCACCGCCGCGAAACATCATCCCCGCCGCATCGCCTTGTTCGGCGGCTCCTTCGACCCCATCCATAGCGGACATCTCAGTGTGGCGCGCGCCGCCGACCGGCGCTTCAATTTTGACGAAATCCATTTCATTCCGGCGAGCCGACCACCGCACAAGCTCAAGCAGCACCTTGCGCCGTTTCCGCACCGCTTTGCCATGGTGGCGTTGGCTTGCACGGAGCATCCGCACTTTGTGCCTTCGCTGGCGGAAGCGGGGGAGGATTTCAGCGGAACGCAACTTCATTACTCCGTGGATACGGTGCGTTATTTCCGCCACACCTATCACCATTCCGGCGACCGGCTTTTTTTCATGATTGGTGCAGACGCGTTTCTCGACATTCCGATGTGGAAGGAGTACGAAACGCTGCTGGGTCTTTGCGATTTTATCATTGCTAACCGGCCAGGCATTCGCGCCGAGGCGCTGCGGCTGGTGATTCCGCCGGAGCTGACGGCGCGACCCGGAAGCATGAAGGAAACGGAAGCGCATCCGTCGCAAGTGATAGCGCATCTTCATTGCTCGACCGTGTACCTGCTGGAAAACGTTTTGAACGACGCTTCGGCGACGGACATTCGGCGGCGCGCGCAAAAGGGGCAGTCGATTCATGGACTTGTTTCCGGGCGCGTCGAGGAATACATTTTGAAACAGGGCCTATACCGTTGAGCATGACCTTCGAATCCCTGCCACAAGGCGTGCGCGTGGCCGTCCGGGCGGCGCAAGAAAAGAAAGCCGCGGGCATCACGGTGCTGGATCTGAGCGGCGCGAGCGCGTTCACCGACTACTTTGTGATTTGCACGGGGTTCAGCACGCCACAAGTGCAAGCAATTTGCACGGAAATCGAAGAGCAACTCTATAAACAAATGGGACGATCGGTGCGGCACCGCGAGGGCTACCGGTCGGCGGATTGGGCGCTGTTGGATTTCGGCGGGTTCATCGTGCACGTCTTCAGCGAAGAAGCGCGGCGGTATTACGATTTGGAGCGGTTGTGGCGCGCGTCACCAAAACTGGAAATTCCCGATGTGGTGGAAGGATTCGCCGCCGCGGAGGATGCCGGCGAGTCCGCGTTTCCGCACGACGCGTATTCTGAAGAACGCCTGTCCGGCCGAGGGCAGGGCCGCCGTTCCGGGACATGACCACCGAGCGATTGCCGTGGATTGCGGAAGACCCGGCGTCCCTGCGCCTGTTGGAACTTGCAAAAAAAGTAGCGGCTGCACCCACAACGCTGCTAATCACCGGAGAGAGCGGAACCGGCAAGGACCATCTGGCGCGGCTTGTTCATGAACTGGGTCCGCGACGCGATGCACCTTACCTGAAAATCGATTGTGCGAGCCTGCCGCCGCAGTTGGTGGAGAGCGAACTGTTTGGCCATGAGCGTGGCGCGTTCACCGGGGCAGTGGAGCGCAAGCTGGGCCGGTTCGAATTGGGCGGGAACGGAACGATTGTTCTGGATGAAGTGGCCGCGCTTTCGCCGAATGCGCAGAGCAAGCTGCTGCGCGTGTTGCAGGAACGGGCGTTCGAACGGCTGGGCGGGACGGAGACCCTGAAGATCGAGGCACGTATTATTGCGCTGACGAATGTTGACCTTCCTGCAGCGGTCAAGGCGGGAAGTTTTCGGGAAGATTTGTATTTCAGGTTGAACGTGCTGACGCTGACGGTTCCGCCATTGCGCGAGCGGCGCGCCGACATTTTGCTGCTCGCGGACCATTTGCTGGCAGGGCTTCGTATTGCTCACGGACGTCCCAGGGCGCAATTGAGTGACTCTTCGCGACGCATGCTTGCGGCTTATTCGTGGCCGGGAAACGTGCGCGAATTAAAAAACGCGCTCGAACGCGCGGTGGTGTTTTCGGGCGTTGGCCGTGGAACGGCCAGAGAGGGACAAGACATTTTAGAGCCCGAGAATTTTCCGGAGACGGTTCGCATGGCCGCTCCGGGTGCGGCTAGTCCCGTTGCCGGGCTGCGTTCGCTGGAAGATGTCGAACGCGAAGTCATCGCTGCGACGCTCGAGGCGACGCATTACCAAATCAGCCGCTCGGCGGAGATTCTTGGCATCAGCCGCAAAACGCTTTTAGAGAAACGGAAGAAGTACGGACTGAAGTGAGAGAAAATGGAAAATTGACCCTGGAAAATGGGGAAGGCGTTGTCGGCCTTGGTCTTTCGGTCATCAATCTTAGGTAAGCGAAGCTTTCGTCATTTTCCATTTTCGAATTTCCATTTTCCATTTAAAACTCCTCGGGAATCCCGCATGC
>DATFRZ010000067.1:0-77911 GCA_035262885.1 Candidatus Acidiferrum sp. | reverse complement strand
TCGCCATAGCGCTTGACGAGGTTCTCGACTTGAAGGATGGGATTCGCCATTTTCCTCGCCCCCACCACGAGAGGATGATCGGGAAAGAAGAGCCTATAGCATACCGCAGACCGCCGGACCCCACACAATGCGCGGCGGCGACCTGCGAGCGGATTCACTCTCGGATACGCTTGTGGGCGGTTTTATCTTTCAGCCTGCCTTTTGGGCGGTGTTTTCTTTTTTGGCGGCGTGGTCTTTTTGGCTGGCTTCCACAGGTGCTTTTTCAGGTCCACACGAAA
This sequence comes from Candidatus Acidiferrum sp., assembly GCA_035262885.1. Lineage (GTDB taxonomy): Bacteria > Acidobacteriota > Terriglobia > Acidiferrales > UBA7541 > Acidiferrum. The sequence goes on along the minus strand of DATFRZ010000067.1, from coordinate 77,633 downwards.
CTCTACGAGCGTAATGCCTTCACTTTCGAGAAGTTTTCTTTGAAGCAAGGCATGAGGTCCGCGAATGAGAATTTCGCCGCGGTCGCCGATCACGCGATGCCAGGGTATGCCTCTTCCGGAGGGTGTAGCGGCCATGGCGCGTCCGGCCGTTCGCGCGCCGCCAGGCAGACGCAGGGCTTTGGCCAGCCCTCCATACGTTAGAACCTTTCCGCGAGGAATTCGTTGCACGAGCTGGTAGACGGGAGCCCAGGACATTGTTGGTTTTCACTCCTCAACTGCGACTCACGATCAAAGAAAAGGAAGGGTCATGGTAGGTAGGAGGACCGGGAAGGACAAGAGAAAAATGCCGCTGTCGGGTTTAATGAAGTAGCCGATTCTGTGGGTGAAACCCAAAGAGCGCCTATTGAACGCGAAGCGCGAGTTGCGCGAATGTAGAGAAGCGCGCAAGAGAGGAAATTGGTAAAACCGAACAACCATAGAGGTGAAGAATCGATGGAAAGGAGCAAAAAAAGGGACGAGGTTTTGACCGCCAGCGCGTTTAGGGCGAAGGGGTTACTGATACTGTGCAACTTTTGGTGAAATTCTGTGTCTAATATTGCAGGGCGTAGTGGAAGCCATTTACACTACGCCAGCAACAGGAGATGAGGTAAGGTCATGGCTTTTGTTCGCCGCAAAGGGAATTCGTTCTACCTGGTGCACAACGTGCGCCGCGGCGAAAAAGTACAGCAGCTACATTTGGCGCGCTTGGGACAACGCGCGCGCATTACCGAGGAGGTCGTAAAGGAAGTCTCCAGGAAGCATCCATTCGTGGAGCTCAATTGGAGAGCTCTGCGTGAGCAGTGCAAGCACTCCGCGGACCTGGCGGATCCCCACTCTCCGGCGGTCCAAAAACTTGTATCCTCGCTTCGTACCCTCAACCTCGAGTTGGCGGACGTGTTTCCGCCGCTCCTCCGAATTTCAGAATCGCCCGTCGTGGCAAAGGAGCTGCTGGTACAATTGCGGCTCCTCCAGTCTACCATCCAGGTCAAATTGGAACAGTTTGACCGGGGACGCGGGCGGTACGGCAGCCAGCAGGGGCGGGTTCGCTAGGAGGCGGTTATGAGCGACTACACTCTTTCTCTCGATCCAACCAAGCGCAGTTCGGATACGATCGATTTCCAGTCGGCGCTGCGAGCGAAGATTGTCGGCCAGGAAGAGGCGGTACAGGCGCTCGTTGATCTGTACCAAGTGTTCCGCGCCGGCCTGAATTCCCCGGGCCGCCCGGTGGGCAATCTGCTTTTTCTGGGGCCGACCGGATCCGGCAAAACGCGTATCGTGGAAGCGGCCGCGGAGATTCTGTTTGGAGACGCGCGGGCAGTCATTAAGGTGGATTGCGCGGAGTTTCAGCATTCGCACGAGATCGCGAAGCTCATTGGCTCGCCTCCGGGCTATTTGGGACACCGGGAAACGCATCCGCTAATCACGCAAGAAACGCTGGCGGCTTGCCACACCGACAAGCTGAAACTGAGCTTCCTGCTTTTCGATGAAATTGAGAAAGCTAGCGATGCCTTGTGGCAGTTGCTGCTGGGGATGCTGGACAAAGCCACGCTGACGCTTGGCGACAATCGCAAAGTCGATTTGTCCAAAACGGTCATTTTTCTTACCTCCAACTTGGGCGGAGGCGAAATCTCCGAGCTGATGGAGGGGGGCATGGGCTTTATCCAGCCGACTGACAAGCCGGCAACCGGCCTGGACGAAAAGGTTGAGCGGACAGCCGTAGAAGCGGCGCGGCGGAAATTCTCTCCAGAATTCATGAACCGCCTGGACAAAGTGGTGGTCTTCCATCCCCTCAAGAAGGAACAGTTGCAGGAAGTTCTCGACATCGAATTGGGTCAGGTACAGCAGCGCGTTCTGGATACCGCCAAGGGGCAGTTCCTTTTCCGCGTGACTCCTTCGGGGCGCGATTTCCTGCTGCAAGAAGGCACGGACCAGCGTTATGGCGCGCGCCACTTGAAGCGGGCCATCGAGCGCCACGTCGTCTATCCACTCGCAAATCTCCTCGCGACCGATCAAGTGAACTTGGGCGATTTGGTATGCATCGATTGGGACAAGATAAACAACCGCCTCACCTTCGTGCGCGAGGGCGAGGGAGCGCTGGTGGAATCGGCTGCCAAAAAAGCTGGGGCGGCTGCCGCCGGCGCCGAAGCCACCGATGGCAAATCTGCGAGCGCACCGGAGGAAACCGTCGCTGAAGAGAAGAAGTCGCGCGCGGCGCAACCGGGCGGGGGACCTGCCGCCGCACCGCAAAGCCGGAAGAAGCAGGATCGTTCCAATTCTTAAGTGGCTCAGGGCAGAACGCTCCTAAAGTAAAGCTTTAACCAGCACCGGGGGGCGCATGAAGCCGCGCCCCTTTTTGTCGCCCGTGGGCTGACACAAAGTGTTCTGCCGCCTCACCTCATTCTCTCATTCTTGACGCAAATGGAACTCCGTCTCAACCCGTGAGACAGGATATGGAATTTGAAACCTCGTATGTCATTGAAATCAGTGTGTTTCCTCTGCAGCAACAGCGTGAAAAGGATTGGCACCCTCCATGCACTATCTTAGTCTTCGCGCGATCGTTTGAGACGCGCGCCGCGTTTGGGGGGGAACTGGACGCGGAGAAGGGTCAAAGCGATGAAAGCCGCCGTCCGCCACCAACTGGACCCAAGCATCCGCAGCAATGACACTCGAGATTTTCACGCCTCCCTGCGCTCCAAGATTGTCGGCCAGGAAGAAGGTGTGCAGTCGCTGGTGGACATGTTCCAGGTTTTCTGTGCTGGATTGAACTCCCCCGGCCGCCCGGTGGGCAACCTACTCTTTCTCGGCCCTACTGGTTCAGGTAAAACCCGCATCGTGGAAGCGGCCGCGGAGATCCTCTTTGGAGACTCCCGCGCCGTGATCAAGGTTGATTGTGCAGAGTTCCAGCACTCACACGAAATCGCCAAGCTGATTGGCTCTCCCCCAGGCTACCTGGGTCACCGGGAGACTCATCCGTTGATTACCCAGGAAGCCTTGGCGGCCTGCCACACGGACAAGCTGAAGCTCAGCTTCCTGCTTTTTGACGAAATTGAAAAAGCCAGCGACGCGCTCTGGCAGCTGCTGCTGGGCATGCTGGATAAGGCCACGCTGACGCTGGGGGACAATCGCCGCGTAGACCTTTCTCAGACAGTCATTTTTTTGACGTCGAACCTTGGCGGCGGCGAAATCACGGAACTGATGCAGGGCGGAATGGGTTTCGTTCAGCCGACGGACAAGCCTGCCGCCGGTTTGGATCAAAAAGTCGAGCGTACCGCCGTGGAAGCGGCGCGCCGCAAGTTCTCTCCGGAATTCATGAACCGCCTGGACAAAGTGGTGGTCTTCCATCCGCTGCGCCGCGAACAATTGGAGCAAGTCCTCGAAATTGAGTTGGGCCAGGTGCAGCACCGCGTTCTGGAGACCGCCAAGGGCCAGTTCCTGTTCCGTGTGACGCCGCAGGGCCGCGAATTTCTTCTGCACGAAGGCACCGACCAGCGCTACGGCGCACGGCATTTGAAGAGGGCCATCGAGCGCCACGTCGTCTATCCCTTGGCCAACCTGCTTGCCACCGAGCAAGTTCACCTCGGCGACTTGATTTGCATTGATTGGAATAAGGAACAGAACGGTTTGACGTTTGTCCGCGAAGGCGAAAACCTGGCCATGCCGGCTCGCAAGCCGGAGCCTCCGCCAGCAGCGCGAGCGGTGCCCGCGCGAAGCGGCAAGGCGGCGGATGCGCCGAACGCTACGCCCGCTCCCGAGCCGTCGCCGCGTCTAGCTCGATAAATTGAATTTTCGGCCCTGCTCTACCCCCACGCCCGGGTGCCCAGCCACCCGGGCTTTTCTTTTTGACTCCGCCAAGTGCTAAAGTAATTCCGGAGCGAGAAATTTCCTCATGAGCTGGGTTCGAACCATTGCGGGGGCCGGAGTGAACGCTTTGCGTGGGAAAGAGAATCCGTCCCGAGGGCGGACCCTCAAAGCGAGGCGGCTGGTGCCGCACCCAGCCTCGGTGTGTTGCGGCCTCCTGTGCTTGTCCTTAGGCCTCACGCCGGTGGCTTCGGCTCAACGCACGGCGCTGAAGCCCGGATGGAACATGTTCAGCCCTCAGCAGGATATTGAGTTGGGGAAGCGAGCGGCGACGGACGCTGCAAAACAGTTGCCTCTTTGCAACGCGCCCAAAGTCGACGCGTATCTAACGCAACTGGGAATGCGGCTGGTCGCCAAGCTGCCGACCAATGGAGTGCAATATCCGTTCGAATTTCATTGTGTGAATGACAAAGCCATCAACGCGTTCGCCCTGCCTGGGGGATACGTTTTTATCAATCGCGGAGCCATTGAGGCGGCCGACAACGAAGCGCAGCTTGCGGGCGTCATGGCGCATGAGCTTTCTCATGTGGCGCTGCGGCACGGGACGAATCAGGCCACTAAGGCAGAGGCCGCCGAGGGTTTTCTCGGCATTGCGGGGGGAATCTTTGGCGGGTCAACCGGCGGAGCGTTGCTGACCAAGCTAGGCGCGTTTGCCGCGGGAGGAGTTTTGCTCCGTTATTCACGAACTGCGGAATCGCAGGCGGACGTGATGGGCACGCAGGTGCTTTACGACAGCGGTTACGATCCGCGCGCGATGGCGCAATTCTTCGAGAAGCTCGAAGCGGAGACGAAAGGGAAGAATCCGCCGGAGTTTTTCTCCGATCATCCCAATCCCGAGCACCGCGTCGAGCGCGTGGACGAAGAGATTGATAAGCTGGGTGGCGTTCCGCCGAACCCCAGGCGGGATTCTCCGGAGTTCGAAGCGATCAAGCGCGAAGTGCTGGCTCTGCCCGTAGCAAAGAAGCTGACGCCCGCGGCGGCCGCAGCTGGAAAGCCTCCGGCTCCGCCTTCGGGAAACCTCGCTGCCTATAAAGCGAACGGTTATTCGCTGAAGTATCCCGACAATTGGAAGAAGTATCCCGACAACAATGGGAATGGCGCTTCGTTTGCGCCTGATGGCGGCGTAGTGGACGACGGCACCGGGCACGCTGCCTTGGCGTACGGCTTAATCATTAGTATGACGCAGGCCAGCGGCAATTCGAACGATTGGGATGCGTTAAACAATGCCACGCAGCAGATGATTCAAGAGCTTCAGAAATCGAATCCAAACATGAAGATTACCAGGCAGCCTGAACACGTGCGCTTGAACGGCCAGCCGGGGCTCGCCACGTACCTCAGCAACGATTCTCCCGTGGGCGGCCAGGAGACCGATTGGATCATTACCACGCTTCGCCCCGAAGGGCTGGTCTCTTTTGTTTGCGTGGCTCCGCAACCGGCGTATGAAAAATACGACAAAACGTTCAACGTCATCCTCGACAGCGTGCGGTTCGCGAAAAAGTAACGTCGGTCACTTAACGGAATAGGGCTGTAATAGAAGGGGCGCTCCCGCTCGGGAACGCCCTTTTTACTTTCGTCTTAATTGGATCGAGCTATTGCTGGTTTCCGCCGAAGAGAGTCGGCAGCACGGGCGTCCCTTCCAGCCTAACAGCATCCAGGGCGTTGGGATCCAGGCCCAGGATTTTCAGGATCGTGGGAGCGATTTGAGCGGTTTCCACGAAGCTGTTGACGGTTCGGGCCTGCATGCTGGGGTTGGATACCAACAGCATTACGTTGGTATCATCCCAGGCGAAGCCGCCATGCTCGGATTGCTTCTTCAGGTTTCCGGTATAGACCACGCCGACGTTTGGAAGCACCACGATGTCGGGACTCCGCGGGTCGCCTCCTGGGCGAAGCTGGCAGCAGGGGCCGGGCTGGTCGGGAACTCCAGGTGCGTTAAACATCACGTCCGATGAGCCGCCATAGTAGATCTGGCCCAGTCCTATCGCCGTCGCGGCACTCTCGAGAGCCATTACTGCGTTCCCGGTTTGGTTCGAATCTGCCAGCCAGATCTGGGAAATGTCGTCTTCGGCCAGTCCGAGGCCGTTATTGGGGTCATTGTAAATCGCCGGGAGGAGATTTCCGACGATCCCAGACGGCGGAGTGCCGTTGGTGCCGGAATGGCCGGGAATGGGGAAGAAGCGGTTCGGGTCGATCGGCGACTGGCCGTGTTTCGCGGTGATAATGATGGTAGTCGAATCCAGAAGGCCCTGGTGCTTGAGGGCAGAGACCATCTGTCCGATCGCCGCATCCACGAACTGAATTTCCGCCAGCATTTTTGGCCTGGGCGTGCCCTGCGCATCCTCATAACCGCCAGAGTTTAGGTCCGTTCTAATGGCGGATTTGGGCGAAATCAGCTTTTGTCCAACACTGACGGCCTGGAAGTTCATTCCGAAAATCGCCGGGACTGGCGCGTTGGCCGCACCAAGATGCGTCCTACCGTTGATCTGGTGGACTACCGCGTTGACCTTTAACTGGTCATAGCATTTGATGGCATTGAAATCGGTGGTCCAGTCATCGCCATTGGGAACGAGCGTGCTGCAGTCGAAACTCGCTTGGGGAGTGAGGCCTGCCGTCTTAATTCCGGGCAGCGTGATTTGAAGAGAGTTGACCTCGGGGGAATAGTAATCATCCACGTTGCTGGGTTGATTGGTCCCCGTGGGCCCGGAAACTGAGGCGTAACCAGCGTGTTTATCGGACCAGGCGGTGTAGCCGCCCGCGGCGTGGATCACGCCAAAGATGGTATTTGTGCGAACGAAGTTCCAGGAGTAGACGGGTTGGCAATTGTTGAAGGGATCGCGGATCAGCTTTTTGGGATCGATTGATTTGACGCCGCCGTCCATGGTGGAGTATCCGGCAAACCCGCCATTGAGCTGGTTCTGGTCGATTTCGTTGCCTTCCTCATATTCGGTCTGGGTTCCGGTTGACCCGTCCGAGTTTCGGTGGATCTGACCTGGGACACAATCCCCGGCCGGCAGCCCGTTGCCCGTAGCAATCGTCGGTGGTGCTAGAACGCGGTCATAAGCCACGTCGTAGAAAGCGCCTACCGTTCGGGGGCTCCCGCCAGTCACGAGTGCCATCAGGCCGGGAAACGAGTCCGACGGCCTCGCTGTGCTCGTGCGTGTGTAGTGCACTCCAGTCCTGCCGAGAGCAGCCAGATTGGGACAAGTGTTTGATGCCACGCAATTTTCATAGTCAACCGCATGCATGCCATCGATGCTGATGAGCAGAACGTGCTTGATGTTAGACCCGTTGAAGTTTTGTGCGGAGGCCGGGACAGTGGCTCCGATGAGGCCGAAAGACAGAACAGCAGCAACAATTTTTTCTTTCAATTCAATCTCCTTTAATTGGGAAGAAAAATAGAAACGATCGTCCCGTCGAAAACAGTAGGTGTGCGTTGTTACAGAAGAGAAAACGGAGCGTGTCGGCTCCGTGAATCACCACAGCGGCTGGGTACTGAAACTCTTAGGAATAGAAAACAGATGGTCGAGGCGGATTTATATTCCGAGTGGCTGGGCGTCAATTCTTCCGCATTCTTGTTTGCGTTATGCTTGCGGCACAAAAATTTGTGGTTAACTCAGAGCAGCGCTGGCGTCTGTGGGAGCCGGGCCAGGAAAAGGGATTTCGCCAAGCAGCCTAATCCGCGGCAGTGCTTCGAGGTGCTGCGGGTTTCCAGCGTAGCACGGGCTTGCGCGCCGCGCCCACTTCATCCAGCCGGCGGACGCGCGTCGTGTGCGGTGCGGTCTTCACAATGTCCGGCTTCGTTGCGGCTTCTTCCGCAATGGATTTCATGGCATCGATGAATAGATCGCACTCTTCCCGCGATTCCGATTCCGTCGGCTCGATCATCAGCGCTCCGGGAACAATCAGCGGAAACGCCGTCGTGTAAGGATGAAAGCCGTAGTCGATCAGCCGCTTCGCGATGTCCACGGTATTCACGCCGTTTTTCTTTTGAATGGCGTCGCTAAAGACCACTTCGTGCATCGATGGCAGGGAATAGGGCAGATCGTAAACGCCTTCAAGGTGCTTTCGAATGTAATTCGCATTCAGGACGGCGTCTTCGGTCGCCTGCTGCACCCCGGGGCCATACGCGAGAATGTACGCCAGCGCGCGTACCAGCACACCAAAGTTGCTGCTGAACGCCTTCACCCGGCCAATCGAATCCGGCCGCACCGGCTCCAACGCCAACCTTCCTCCTTCTTTCTCCACAAGGATCGGCACCGGCCGGAACGGTTCGAGAATCTTCTTCATCGCTACGGGACCCGCACCCGGCCCGCCTCCGCCATGCGGCGTCGAGAACGTCTTGTGCAAATTCAGGTGCATCACATCAACGCCAAGATCGCCCGGCCGCGTAATTCCCGCAAGCGCATTCATGTTGGCGCCGTCCATATAAAGCAGCGCGCCCTTGGCATGCAAAATCTCCGCAATTTCCGGCAGGCGCTGCTCGAAAATCCCCAGCGTCGAAGGATTAGTGATCATTAGCGCCGCAACGTCTTCCGTCACCAACTTGCACAAGCCGTCGACGTCGACTTGCCCGTGCGCCTCAGACTTGATGTTCTCCACTTCGTAACCGGCAATCACGGCGGTAGCCGGATTCGTCCCGTGCGCGGAATCCGGAATCAACACTTTTTTGCGAGGATTGCCACGCTTTTGCAGGTACGAGCGAATTAGCAGCAGTCCGGTCAGCTCTCCCTGTGCGCCTGCGGCCGGCTGCAAAGTGATGGCGTCCATACCCGTGATTTCCACCAGGCATTTTTCCAATAAACGCAGAATTTTCAGACAGCCCTGCGAAAGGTCTTGAGGCTGATACGGATGCTCCGTCGCAATTCCTTCCAGCCGCGCTACAAACTCATTTACGCGTGGGTTGTACTTCATGGTGCAGGAACCAAGCGGATACATGCCGAGATCGATGGCGTGGTTCCAGGTTGAAAGCCGCGTGAAGTGGCGAATGACTTCGATCTCGCTGACTTCCGGAAAGCTTTCCACGCCGTCCCGCCGATGATGCGCTCCCAGGGCTTTCGCCGGTTCCGAGGCGGGCACATCCAGAGGTGGCAATTCGAAAGCGCGCTTTCCGGGCGATGATTTCTCGAAGATCAGTCCCTCGTTCTGATTCACGTGCCGCGATGCTTTTTTTGTTTTTTTGTTCATCTTCTTCTAAACCGGTTGTTCGAGCGCCCGCTTCAACGCGCCCGCAAATCGCTCAATCTCCGCGCGCGGCGTCGTTTCCGTGATGCACACGAGCGCGTGCTTGGTCAGGTCCGGATAGGGCGTGCCTAGCGCCAATGGCCCGACAATTTTTTCACGCAGCAGGTGCGAGTTCACGATTTTCACGGAGCGCGGCAGCTCGACCGTAAATTCATTGAAAAACGGAGCATCAAACGTCCGCCGCACTCCAGGGATTTTTAGCAATTCGCCCAACGCGAACTGTGCTTTCGCAAGATTCTGTTCCGCCATCTCGCGCAAGCCTTCTTTGCCGAGAAGCGTCAGGTGGACCGCGGCCGACAGCGCGCAAAGCGCCTGATTCGTGCAAATGTTCGAAGTGGCTTTCTCGCGGCGAATGTGCTGCTCACGCGTTGCAAGCGTCAGCACAAATCCGCGATGCCCTTCCGAGTCCGTTGTTTGTCCGGCGAGTCTCCCCGGCATCTGGCGCACATACTTTTCGCGCGCAGCAATGACGCCCGCAAAGGGTCCGCCATAACTCGGCGGTAAGCCGAAGCTCTGCGCTTCCATTGCCACGATATCCGCTTCCACGGGCGGCCGAAGCAGCCCAAGCGAAACACCTTCCGCAATCGCCACGACGAACATCGCGCCAACGGCGTGCGCCGCTTCGGCCAGCGGTGCGTACGTTTCGATGACCCCAAAAAAATTCGGCGATTGCGCTACGACGGCAGCTACGTCATCTTTTATCGCGCTCCGCAGCGTTTTTGCATCGACCGTTCCGCTAGTCGTAAACGGAATCTCTTCAATCCGCAACCCGGAATTCTTCGCATAAGTCTTCAGCACCTCGCGATATTCCGGATGCACCGACCGCGCCACCAGCACGCGGCGACGCCCCGTCAATCGTTCCGCCATCAACACTGCTTCCGTGGTCGCCGTCGATCCGTCGTACATCGAAGCGTTCGCCACGTCCTGGCCGGTAAGCTGGCACATCAACGTTTGAAACTCGAAGATCGCTTGCAGCGTGCCCTGTGAAATTTCTGCCTGATACGGCGTATACGAAGTGAGGAACTCCCCGCGCTGAATGATGGTGTCAGTCACCACCGAACGCAGATGGTTGTAAACGCCTGCGCCGAGAAAGCTCGTGTAACCCGCCGCGTTTTCCGCCGCGCGCTCCTTGAAATACTGGATGACTTCTGCTTCCGAATAGGGCCCCGGAATCTTCAAGGCTTCGCGCAGCCGGTACTTTTCCGGAATGCTCGAAAACAATTCATCAATGGATTTTTTGCCGATGGCGGCTAGCATTTCCTGCCGCTCGACGGGGCTTTTCGGGAGGTAGCGCATTAGGCGGAGGTTTCCTTGCCCTTCTCCGCGATGTACGCTTCGTAGGCGGCCGCGTCCATCAAGTCGCTGATCCCGGCAGCGTTCGTCAGGCGTATTTTGATCAGCCACGCGGCTCCGTGCGGGTCGCTGTTGATGGTTTCTGGTTTGTTCTGAAGTTCGCCATTCACTTCAATCACTTCGCCGCTCGTTGGCGCGTAAATTTCGCTGACGGCTTTCACCGATTCCACAGTGCCGAAGGATTTGCCCGCTTCAATCTTGGCGCCGGGCTTGGGCAGTTCCACGAACACCACGTCGCCCAACTCATGCTGCGCGTGATCCGTGATGCCGATCGTCGCAATATCTCCCTTTACTTCGACCCATTCGTGCTCTTTGGTGTAGCGAAACGATTTCGGATACGCCATCCGACCACTCCTTGTCTGGTGTCCTCACCCTAAGTTTCAAACCGCCTGCGGGGCCGCTGCTTTTTTCTGCCGCTTGTAAAACGGAGTGGCCACCACTTGAGCCTTATACTTCTGCCCGCGAATTTCCACGTAAACCACGGTGCCAATCGCTGAAAATGCCGGCGACACGTACGCGAGCGCAATATTCTTGCCCAAAGTTGGAGAAGGTGAGCCGCTCGTCACCACGCCGATGCATTCACCCGCTTCGTTGCAGCAACGGTATTCGTCGCGCGCAATTCCGCGGTCGATCATTTCAATGCCCACCAGCGTGCGCGTCACTCCCGCGGCCTTGGCACGTTCCAGCGCAGCGCGGCCGATGAAGTCACTCTTCTCCATTTTGCAGTAACGGTCTAGCCCCGCTTCCCACACGTTGATCTTTTCGCTGATCTCGTGCCCGTAAAGCGCCATCTTCGATTCCAGGCGCAAGGTGTTGCGCGCGCCGAGGCCGCAGGGAACGATTCCAAATCCGCGCCCAGCTTCCATCACTTGATCCCACACACGTTCGCTGGTCGTAACATCGGATGCCACGTAGATCTCGAATCCGTCTTCACCCGTATAACCGGTGCGCGCAATCAACGTGTTTGTCAACCCGCACACCGTGCCATGAGTGAACCAATAATTCTTGATCGCACCTAAATCCGCGTCCGTGAGTCTCTGCACGACCTCCGCGGATCGCGGCCCCTGAATCGCCAATTGCGTGTACACGTCGCTCAAATCTTCGACCACGCAATCGAATCCCTTGGTGTTCTCGTGCACCCAGGTGATGTCTTTCTCTCGCGTCCCCGCGTTAATCACCAGCAAATAGTCGTTTTCTCCCAGACGGTGAACGATCACGTCGTCCACAAATGTGCCTTCCGGATAGAGCATGGCGGAGTATTGCGCTTGCCCGATGGCGAGCTTGGAGGCGTCATTTATCGTGAGGTGCTGGACCGCCGCCAGCGCCCCGCCAGGCTTCTCTCCGCTGCGGATGCGAATGTCTCCCATGTGGCTGACGTCAAAAACTCCGACATTTCCGCGCACCGCTTTGTGTTCTGCGATCAAGCCGCCGCTGGAAGGGTATTCGACAGGCATATCCCACCCGCCAAAGTTGACCATTTTCGCGCCAAGGCGGCGGTGCAATGCATTCAACGACGTTTTGCGAAGCTCGTTCACAGGAGAAATTGTGGAGGAATCCATCCCTATCGCTCGGGCAGAGACCGATACTAACATGCAGCCGAAAACGCGTCAAAAAATGAGGCTATACCAATACCAGGCTGCAAAAACACGAAACAGAAATGAATGAGCACCCTGAGGAGCGTACCAAGAATTGACCACGATCTCACGTTCGCCTTGCCGCGCGCGGCTTGCCTCAGGTAAAGTTTTTCTAGAGAGAGGGCACCATGCAAGGTCCTACTGTCTGTGTGCAGTGCGACATGCCGGAATCACGTTGCACGTGCGAGAAGTACTGCACCATTTGCAAAGGCCAGACCAATGTCCGCCTTTGTGCCGACGGCCTCTATTACTGTCCGGATTGCCGGGAAGCCTGCGACGTTGCACTAGCTACGAGCCGTGGCCACTGAACCCAAGAATCTACACATGTACATTGACGCCGATGCTCGGTTGGCGGCGGCGGCGGGTGGCGTAGCCCGTTTTCTGGCAGACGCCGCGGGTCTCGAAAGCGACGCGGTCGCCCGGCTGCAATCCGCGGTCATCGAGGCGTGCCTCGAAGCGTTCAAACATTTGGCCGACATGCATCCTCATTTGGAAATTGATTTTGCGCGTTTCTCCGATCGGCTCGAAGTTTCCCTCTCCCACGAAGACGCTGGCCCTGCTGTTGACATGCACACGATCACGGGCTTTGCGGCGAACCAACTGGAAGACTCTGCAAGCTCGGCAGCCCCGGCTGGCGTGGATCGCGTGCAACACGAAACACACGGCAAGGAAATCGTGACCCGCCTGACCAAATACCTCCCACAGATTGCCCCTAGCCTTTAGGCCAAGGCCCCGCTGCTTGCCCGGACAGCCTCCCCGTTCAAGCCGGCCACTCGTTCCGTGAAGATTCCACAACTGCAAGATTGGCAAGCACAATAGGAGGAATTGGAAGAGGCCTCGGAGTATAACCGTCGAGCCTCCGGAAGAATTACATCTTCAGCGCGAACGTATTCTTCCGAATGAGTGAAGTCATCTGCTCGTCGCTCAGCGACATGCGCAGCGTCACGCGGTCACCGGCGGGTACGATCTTGGCTTGGTCCAGTAGATCCGCCAACTCCGGATTTTCTTTCTGCGCCTGATAGCGCTTGTAAAGAAATCCTGCCTGCAGCAGTTGGCCGAGCGTGTTGGCGTCTTCCACGGACCCGCAAACCGCCTGGAACTTTCCATCAATTCCGCTGCTCGCGTCCACGTTGATGATCAGATTTTGCATGCGCGAGACCAGTTTCGCCGCCTCGGGAAACTGCTCGACTTCCGGCGCAAGCTGCTGCATGGCCAGCCGGGTGTACGCGGGATTCAGCACCGCCCAGACCACGCCGTTGCCATTGGCTTCATTGATCAGTGGGAAGAGCCGGTCGTTCGTCAGCAGCCCTTCTTCCGCCCCAAAACGTACTTCCACCATTTTTTCGAGCACCTCACGGTGTCCAAACGCCGCGGTATTCGAATCAATGAACAGGAAAAATAAGTCGTTCGCCCCAGTGCCGCTGCCGAAAGAATAGAGCGTGTAACTCCGCGCCTTGAAGGTTGGCAGCTTCTGCTGCTTGAAATATGCTTCGGTCGAGTTGGGGTTGAATGTGCCCAGCGCAACACCGACGACCTCTTCGCCCGTGGGGACTGCCGACGAGCCTGTGCCTTCGGTCTTCGAAGTCAGCCCTTCCGCCACCAGCCCCCAGGCTAGTTCCTCTACCTGCGAATTGGGATCCACGCCAGCCGAAGCAAGGAATTTCTCGAATTGCTTGAACTTTTCCGGAATCATCTGGTCTTGCAACTGTGGAAACCATTTCTGCGACCGCGCTTTCTTCAGGTCCGCATAAGCAAATTCGCCGATATTTTTCGGGAACAGCGCGATCACGTCGGTGCTAAGCCGGCCTGCGTGCGCGGGCTTCGGCGCCGCCAGCAGAATCGCCGTCACAATTGCCGCGGCTCCGGCCTTGCCGATCGCCGTCATCACTCTCATGAAATGCTCCTTTCGAAAAAGGGCCGAGGGAATCTTTGTTCTACACGCCCTCTACTTTTTGCGCCCTCTATTTTATGCGCTTGTGGCGCGGGGCGCATCGCTCAATCGCTGGCGCAGCGCCGCGGCCTTCGCCCGCATGGATGCCACGTAAGCCGCATCCCTCAGTCCGTCGAGGTTGATCGCGACGTTGGCCAATGCTCCGCGGGCCCCTGCATCGGCCATCATTCGTGCTACATGCAAGTCTGAACGCATGGATGCGGCGACGATACCTTCCAGTTGTCCCAGGCGTTCACAAAGCGCAACCGCCCGCTCGGCCACTTGCAGGGGAACTTCCGCGGCGCCCTTGGTCGCTCTTTGAATCGCGGCCTCACGCTGCGCGGTTTCCTCCGCGTTTCCCTGTGGCAATTTGAATGCCGCCATCACCGCATCGTAAGACTCCGCATCGCGATCAATCGCCTCGGCAAGCTCATCGGCGACTTTCCGCATTTCATCCAGTGCCATCGAGAGCTGATCCACATACGCCGCTTGCGATTTCTTTTTCCGCGAAAGTCCCGCCACCATCTGCCCGAGCGATGCCGCGAGCGCTACCGCAAACGCGGACGCGCTTCCGCCGCCCGGGGTTGCGCTCGGCGCGGCCACTGCATTCAAAAACGGCCGCGCCAGTCCCGCCAGCTTTCCGTCTTTTGAAGCCAGCAACGGCGCACCGCTCAGGGCATCGGCCAGCCTGTTTTCCAGCACCTGCGCGGGAGAAAAATTCTCCAGTTGCAAGAAAAAGTCGGCCGCCATTTCCAGCGCTTTTTTCGGCACAAGCCCGACGATCTCGCTTCCCAGCGGCATCACTCCGTAGCGCTCCGCTTCGCGCTTCACCATTTCATACACTCGATGCATCGGCGTTTGTTCAAAGTCCGTCAAGTTGATGGACACCTGCGCCACGTTGCGCCCTTTCAGTTCCACGCCCATGGACTTCACGTAGCGCAGCCCACCGGAAGAAAACCGTATGGCCTTGGCAATCTTGTTGGCGATGCTCACGTCCGAGGTGTTCAGGTTCACGTTGTACGCGATCAAAAACTTCCGCGCGCCCACAACCGTCACGCCGGCAGTTGGATGCACTTTCGGCTCACCCACATCCGGCTGCCGCTCGAGATTTTTCTTCATCTCCTCGCGCAGCCCTTCAAATTGACCCCGCCGCACGTTTTCCAGGTTCACGCGATCCGGGCGCGTCGCCGCCCCTTCGTAAAAGAAAACCGGAATGCGGTAGCGGTTCCAGATTTCACTGCCTACGCGCCGTGCCAGGGCCACGCAATCTTCAATCGCCACGCCGTCAATGGGAATGAACGGCACGACATCGGTCGCGCCCACGCGCGGATGCGCGCCCGTGTGTTTCGTCAGGTCGATTAATTCCATTGCCTTGCCCACCCCAAGCAGAGCCGCCTCAGCCACGGAATCTGGGTCGCCCGCCAACGTAATCACCGAGCGGTTATGGTCCGGGTCCATTTCGCGGTCCAGCACGTAAACGCCCGGCACGCTGCTCAGGGCCGCGACGATGGCATCCACTTTTGCCGGATCCCGCCCTTCTGAAAAATTCGGCACACACTCAATCAGTCTTTTCATCGCTTTGGTTTTTTGTGGTCCCTCTTCTTCTCCTTTTCCTTCTTTTTATTCAGGTCGACCCAATTGTTCGGCAGTTTCGGCTTGCGGTCCGGCAGCGTGGGGCGCTCGTAAACGAAAACCTTTTTCTCATTGGAATTTGTCTGTGATGTTTGAATGGGCGCTCCCGCGGGCGGCCGAATCGCTTGCGGCTGTGCTGCCGCTGTTTGTTGTTGCTTTGGCAATTTGGGCCACGAACGCTGCGCTCCCAGCTTCACCGGCCATTGCGGTCCGATCATGGGTTTCATGTTGGGTGGAAGCGGCAAAGGTCCTTTCGGCGTTTCGGCTCGCGCTTGCGGCTCTGACCCGGAGGTTTTCCCATTCCGGACTTTCGATTTCTCCGCAAAATACTCCTTTAATTGATGCGCACTCCAAAGAATTGCGGTCACCCACGCGCCGATAACTACCGCATTGTAAGCGCTGAATCCTCCCGCCTTCCCTAGAATGGTTACCGCAAGAAAAACGAACGCCAGCAGTGCATAAAGATACTCTTCGAAGAAGTTCTTCGTCTTCGTGGGCCCGATTTTCGGAAGTTTCAATCTCCGGACGGGCTTGCCGGTATAACTAGTTCCTGGAGCTTTGAACGGCATGGATCACGCGACCGCGTTTGATCGTCATCCAGCAGTGGTTCACTCCAAAATAATAAGGAATTTCGCGGTAGTCGGCCACTTCGAATACCGCGATGTCCGCTTGTTTGCCAACCTCCAGGGAGCCAATCTGCTTCTCACGCCGCAGCGCGAAGGCAGCATTAATGGTTGCCGCGGTGATCGCTTCCGCGGGGGTCAAGCGCAGGTGCGTGCAAGCCAGCGAAAGAATCATCGGCATGCTCAGCGTGGGACTCGTTCCGGGATTGTAGTCCGTGGCCAGCGCGACGATCGCGCCGGCGTTGATCAATTCTCGGGCCGGCGCGTATTTCTTCAATCCAAGATGAAAGTCGCAGCCGGGAAGCAACGTCGCCACAGTCTCGGATTTTCCCAGCGCGCGAATGTCACTCTTATTCACATACTCCAGATGATCGCAGCTCGCCGCACGCAACAAAATCGCCAGCCGCGTTGCTCCACTCCGTGAAAGCTGCTCCGCATGCATGCGGGGAGCCAGTCCCCATTGCCGCCCCGCTTGCAGGACCCGCTTGGACTCCTCCACGGTGAAGGCGCCGCGATCGCAAAACACATCGCAAAACTCCGCCAGCTTGCGCTCCGCGATTTCCGGTAAAAGATTTTCCTCAATTAACTGGATGTACTTTTGTGCACCGCTCGCCTTCTTGCGAAACTCCTCGGGCACCACGTGCGCACCAAGAAATGTCGACCGAATCTCCAGCGGCTGCTCCGCGGCCAATTCCTTGTGTAGCTTAAGGATTTTCAGTTCGCTCGCGACGTCGAGTCCGTACCCGCTCTTGGCCTCAAGCGTCGTCGTTCCGTGCGCCGCAAATTGTTGCAGGGCCTTCAGCGCACGCTTTTTCAACTCGTCGGCGGCTGCTGCCCGCAACTTTTTCACCGAATTGAGAATCCCCCCGCCCTTGCGTGCAATCTCTTCGTAGCTCGCACCCTGAATCTTCAGCTCGTATTCTTCCGCGCGGCTCGCCGCGTGGACCAGGTGCGTATGCGAGTCAACAAAGCCCGGCAAAGCCACGCGCCCGCCCAAATCAAGTTTCTCCGCCGCGCGGGCTTCCGGGAACGCCTCCACCTGCGCCCGTGTTCCGGCCGCGGAAATCAAACCGTCGCGCACGAGCAGCGCGCCATTTTCAATCAGGCCCAAGTTGGAAAGGGAACCGCCGCGCCGCGGGCTGGGTACGCCAAGCGTCAACAACTGCGAGGCACCCGTAATGAGCAGGGAATTTGCCAAAACCCTGGTATTATGCCGGAAAGCCTTTCACTAGCCCAGGCTTCCGCTTGTGCATTCTGAAGGATGGCAAGGAACGAGTCGTTTGCTGAAAGCTCAGAAACGGTCATTCCGAGCAAAGCGAGGAATCTGCTTTTCGCTTTTCTCTCATCCCATTGGCACGGTCACGCCGGTCTTCTTCGCAAACGCAATCGCTTCGGGATACCCCGCGTCCACGTGTCGCGCCACGCCCATCCCCGGATCATTGGTCAACACACGCTCAATGCGCTTCGCCATTTCTTTCGTTCCGTCCGCCACGGTCACTTGTCCCGCATGTTGCGAATACCCAATCCCCACGCCGCCGCCATTGTGAATCGACACCCACGAAGCGCCGCTCGCCGTATTAATCAGCGCGTTCAGCAGCGGCCAATCCGCCACCGCGTCCGATCCATCGCGCATCGCTTCCGTCTCGCGGTACGGCGACGCCACCGACCCGCAATCCAAATGATCGCGACCCATCACCACTGGCGCCTTAATCTCTCCGCGCGCCACCAAGTCATTCAACGCCAGCCCGAACTTGTCGCGCTGGCCATATCCCAGCCAGCAAATCCGCGAAGGCAGGCCCTGAAATTTCACGCGCTTTTGCGCCAGCTTGATCCAGCGTTTCAAATGCTCGTCGTGCGGAAACATTTCCAGCACCAACTGGTCCGTCCGCGCAATGTCCGAAGCCTCGCCCGAAAGTGCTGCCCATCGGAACGGCCCTTTTCCTTCGCAAAACAGCTGCCGGATATACGCCGGCACAAATCCCGGAAAGTCGTACGCGTTCTTCACGCCCTGCTGAAACGCGAACGTGCGAATATTGTTGCCGTAGTCGAATGTCACCGCGCCCAGCTTCTGCAAGTCCAGCATGCCTTGCACATGCGCGGCAATCGCCCCCAGCGCGCGCTTCTGGTACTCCTCCGGATTTTCTTTGCGCAGTTCCAGCGCCGCTGGCAAGGTCATTCCATTCGGCACGTAGCCGCCCAAAGGATCGTGCGCGCTCGTCTGATCCGTCAGCAAGTCCGGCACCACGCCGCGCTTCGCCAGCTCCGGAATCAGATCCGCGCAATTTCCCAGCAATCCCACCGAAGTCGCTTCGCCCTTGCGCACCGCGTTTTTCAAAATCCGCAGCGCCTCGTCGAGCGAAGTCACCATCACATCGCAATAACCGCTCTTCAGCCGCTTTTTGATGCGCTCCGGATCGACGTCAATCCCCAGAAATGCAGCACCATTCATCGTGGCCGCCAGCGGCTGCGCTCCACCCATGCCGCCCATTCCGCCGCTGACCACCAGCTTGCCCTTCAGGTCGCCGCCAAAATGTTTTTTCGCGGCCGCTGCAAAAGTTTCGTAAGTGCCCTGCAAAATCCCCTGCGTCCCAATGTAAATCCAGCTTCCCGCGGTCATCTGCCCGTACATCATCAAACCCGCGCGGTCCAGTTCATGAAACTTGTCCCAGTTGCTCCAATGTCCCACCAGGTTGGAATTGCACAGCAGCACCCGCGGCGCGTACTCATGTGTGCGAAACACAGCCACGGGCTTTCCCGACTGCACCAGCAGCGTCTCGTCCGCTTCGAGCGTCTTCAGCGACCGCACCATCGCGTGAAAGCATTCCCAATTCCGCGCCGCCTTGCCCGTCCCGCCGTAAACCACCAACTCTTCCGGCTTCTCCGCCACCTCGGGATCCAAATTGTTCAGGAGCATCCGCAGCGCTGCTTCCTGCTGCCAGCCTTTGCACGAAATCTGCGTCCCGCGCGGCGCGCGATATGGCCCTTTCGACAGTCCCGCCTCCGCCGCCGTTTCGCGTGCGCTCCGTGATAGTGTCGAGCTCATGAATTTCCTTCTCCGTCGCCCATACTAACGCACAGCCTCAGCATTTGCACTCGCGCTCGGTTCTCTCGCCTGATAGAAGCTGGACTCGAGCCCGGAATTTTTGCCTTTACAGCTATTTCCTTTTTGTTCTCGCAACTTTCGACTACCTACGACCGCGCTGTGCTGCTTACAGTAAAATTATGTAGCCATGAAACGTCGCAAGTCCAAGCAGAAGCGCGAGCCGCACGCGCATCAACCTCAGCGGGACGCGCAGCCGGCCCACCCGGATACTGACCAGGGAGTTCCGCCCTCACAAATCGCTGTGGAAGCTGAGCCTCAACCTCCTGCAAGCCCCGCGAATCCCGCCCCATCAGACGCCGAAATCGAGAGTTTCGAAATCTCCGGCGAGCTGCAGCAAGAAATAGAAAATTTCACCAACTCCTTTCACATACAAAGGCACCCCGGCACGCCTCCCGCTTCCGCCAAAGCGCCCGCCGCCGTCGAGCCGCCCGCCGCCAGCGGCACGTCCGCTTCAACGCCTCCAGCCGCCGCCGACCGCCGCGCCAATCCTCGCTACGCTTTCCAGGCCACCGCCGAAGTCACTGCGACCCATTCCAGCATCAAAACCACAACGCGCGTCCGCGACCTCAGCCAGCAAGGCTGCTACCTCGACACCGACACTCCGCTCCCCTTGGGAACCACGGCCAACGTGCGTATGACCAAGGGCGCCAAATGGCTGGAAGTCCAGGGCCGCGTGGTTTACGTCCAGCCGGGCAAGGGAATGGGCCTGATGTTCACGGCGGTCAAGCCGGAACATGGCGGCACTCTCGATGTCTGGATCAACGAGTCTCGCGAAACTTCCTGGCTTGCCAACAACCGCCGCCGCAGCCAGCGCGTCTTGATGAAAATTCCCGTCCGCGTCTCCGTACAAGCCGGCGCCGCGCCCCTCAAGGAAGAAGACACGTTCACGCTGGCGGTCAGCGCTCACGGCGCGCTTATCGCCGTTAGCGCCCCGATGTACCGCGGCCAGCGCCTCACGCTCGCGAATCCCCAGACCAAAGATTCGCTCGAGTGCGTCGTCGCGCACATTGACCGCTTCCCCGAAGAGCAAGTCAAAGTCGGCGTCGAGTTCCTTCTCCCCAATCCCACTTTCTGGCACGTGGCCTTCCCCCCCAAAGATTGGTCGCCCCGCCACCCCCACGCAAAGCGACGACCCACCTAAGGGGTCGTAGTCATTGTAGTGGCAGGTCTTTTTAGGCTGAGGCTTCTGGTCGACGCCCGACCCGTTCTTTCTTCTGCTTATGCATTTCCCTTGCCTGCTTTCTAAACTCACAGGGCTCGTCACCCCTTTTGCCTTTATTCCAACTACAATATGCAGGGTTCGCTGATTCGCTCCAGGGCGCTTGAACTCTTGCCTAAAGGAGCTTCGATGTCCTTTCGATCGGTCTTCCTGGCAGTGGTAATTGCTTTTGCGTTGATCCTCGGAGCGTTCCTGATCAACCGCGCGAGGCCCAAGGTGGAAACCGACCAGCCCAGCGCCGAGTTCGTGCGCGCTACGGGAAAGTGCGCGGAATGTCACGCACGAACACAGTATTCCGTGGTCCACGAATACGAAATGAGCTTGCATGCCCAAAGGGGCGTGAACTGCCTCGATTGCCACCAGCCTGCAGCCGGCCAGGAAAAGAAAGACCATAACGGCTTTATCATTTCCACGAAACTCACCGCAGGGAATTGCCGAAGCTGCCACGAAAGTATTTATCAGCAGTTCCTGCGCAGCCGTCACGCGGCTCCTTCATGGGCTGCGATCTATGGCGAGAAGGGGCTCACTCCCGAACAGGTAAACTTCTCAGAGACCTACCAGCCGGGTGGAACGCGCCGTCCGCCGCATCCCTTTGTTCAACTGGAAGGGGCCTCGGCGATGACCAGTGGATGCGAGCAGTGCCACAGCGTGGGAAAACCGAATAGTGATGGAACCATCGGAACTTGCACCGCCTGCCACAGCCGGCACACAACATCTGTGCGTATCGCGCGTTTGCCGACCACTTGCGGGCAGTGCCACATGGGTCCCGATCATTCGCAGATCGAAATTTATGAAGAATCGAAGCACGGCGTCATGTTCCAGGCGCAAGGGCACCTGCTGAACCTGGACGCCCCGCCAAAGACGCTTACGACGCGCGACATGTTCGTCCCCACCTGCGCCACTTGTCACATGAGTGGCATCAATGGCGTGGGTCTCACGCACGATCCGTCGGAGCGGTTGTCCTACTATCTGGCGGATGCCATCAGCGAAAAAAGGCCGAACTACGCGGCGCGTCAGGCCAAGATGAAGCAGATTTGTTCGCAATGCCACACGCCCGCATTGATTGACCGGGTTTACCGCCAGGCCGAGCAAGTGATCCTGTCCACGAACGAGCGCGTTCGCGCGGCGCAGGATCTCGTCAATGGCTTGCGCAAGGACGGCCTACTCCCTGGAAAGCCTTTCACGCACCCCATCGATTTTCTCTATTTCGATTTGTGGCACTACGACGGCCGCACCAGCAAACACGGCGCGTTCATGGGCGGAGCGGATTTTGTGCAATGGCACGGCAACTACCCCATGATGCAAAAGATGGTCGAGCTGCAATCGATGGCCGCGGCGCTCAGGAGAGAGCATGGCCGAGGCAAGTGACCGCGCCCACGACTTGGGACAATTCTGGCCCGCCGTGAGGCAAGCCCAGATGTGGACCAACCCAATGATCTTGGTCGATCTCTTCGCGATTCTGAACGTAGGATTTCTCGCCTTCGATATTTATCTGGCCCACTCCGTAAATCAGTTTCGCAATCGAGCGGAGTATATCCCGCTGGTTTTTTCCACCATCGCGCCCCTGCTGTTGATTTTTGCTCTCGCTGCGCGATACCGCTCGCCCGCGGCATGGAAGTACCTGGGTTATCTGGTAGGCGGGGTTGCCCTGCTCGTTGGGCTCAGCGGCGTAATTTTTCATCTCCAAAGTCATTTTTTTTATGAGCGCACTCTTCGCAGTCTCACCTACTCGGCGCCGTTTGCCGCGCCCCTGGCGTATACCGGCTTGGGCTTCCTGATCATTCTGAACCGCATGTTGGACGCGGAAACGGTCGAATGGGCGCATTGGATCTTGCTTCTGGCTCTCGGTGGCTTCGTCGGCAATTTCATCTTTAGCGTGACCGATCACGCACAAAATGGCTTCTTCCGCCCGCTCGAGTGGGTGCCTGTCGTCGCGAGCGCGACCGCGGTAGGTTTCCTTGCGGTGCCATTGGTGATGCGGGTCTCACGCCGTTACATCCATCTCTGCGGGGCCATTCTGTTGCTTGAAGGAGCCGTGGGCGTGTGGGGCTTTGCCTTGCACGCCGCCGCGAATCTCCGCGGGCCTTCGATCCACGCCTTCGATAATTTCATTTACGGAGCCCCGCCCCTGGCGCCGCTCCTGTTCCCCAATCTCATGCTCCTCGGCCTCATCGCCCTCCGCCAACTCGCCTCCCGCTCCGCTTGAACCGACGTCGCCTTCTGTTTTTCTTCATTCAGCCTGCCGCTCTCTGCCTTCCGCCTTTCTTTTCATAATGAAACCGCACCAAATAAATCTTTTCGCCCTTCCCGTGCTTCGCCACCTTCAACAGGTCCAGCA
This sequence comes from Candidatus Acidiferrum sp., assembly GCA_035262885.1. Taxonomy (GTDB): domain Bacteria; phylum Acidobacteriota; class Terriglobia; order Acidiferrales; family UBA7541; genus Acidiferrum. The sequence continues at coordinate 54,663 of DATFRZ010000067.1, read as the reverse complement.
CGCCCAGGAACCCCGACTCCCGCGCCAGCTCCGGAGTAATGTCCGGGAACCCAATCAGTTCGATCGAATCCACTTCAATCTCGCCTTCCTCCATGCGGTATCGCCCGCCCACTCTCACGCGCGGACTCATCCAGAATCTCACGCTACACGTAATTCCTCCGCGCCGAATCCCCTCGCGAAGCCGTTTGGTGAAAGTCATAGCCAGAGCCTTGTGCCTTATCGCCCTTTTCCTCGACGTTTCAACATTCAGACGTTTGGACGTTCAGACGCTCTTCTCACTCCCACGCGCCGCCGTTTCGTGAACGTCATGAAAAGAGTCTACTCCAGCGTAGCTTCAAGCCGGTTATTCGTCTTCTAGAGGTCGTGCTTCAGCCCGGCTCTTTTTCCTCAGGCGATGCGTGCGGGAATCCGGGCGATCCGCTATGAGCAGTCGACGGTCAACCGGCCCTCAGCGGTTCATTGCGCCGCGCAGCATCATCGGTTACAGTGAACTCAGACCACGAACCCGACCATGAGCTACGGCACGCTTCCCTCACGCTTCCTGAACGCCCTGGACAACCTGCCGAGCCCGCGCGCGCAGATGATGCACCACCAGGGCCGGTGGGAGCCCGTTTCCTCGCAGGAGTTTCTCCGGCGTGTTGCCGGCCTGTCCTCCGCGTTTGTGGAATTGGGCGTCAAGCCCGGTGATCGCGTCGGCCTCTTCTCCGCGAACCGCCCGGAATGGCACACCGCCGACTTTGCCGTCAACGGCGCGGGCGCCATCACCGTTCCCATTTATTTCCACGAATCGCCCGACCGCATGACCTACATCCTGAAGCACTGCGGCGCGAAAGTGGTTTTCGTAACGGGCCAGGTGCAACTCGAGAAGCTGCTCTCCGTGCGCAGCAATCTTCCCGAACTCGAGAACATTGTCGTCGCCGACGCGGGCGAAGGCATTCCTGCCGAATGCCTGCGCTACGAAACGCTGATCGCCAGCGCTGGCGCGACGGACATTTCGTCCTACCGCTTGCGCGCTTCGCAGGTTCTCCCTGGCCAGCTCGCCTCCATCATTTACACCTCCGGCACCACGGGCGAGCCTAAAGGCGTGATGCTCACGCACACCAACTTTTGCTCCAATGTGACCGACGTGGGCCACGATTTCCGCCTCAATCCCTCGGAAGACGTCGCGCTTTCGTTTCTCCCGCTTTCGCATGTCTACGGGCGCACGATCGACTACATCTACATCTTTCAGGGCTGCCCCATCGCGTACGTCCCATCGGTTGACGAAGTTGCTCAGGCGCTGCTGGAGGTTCAACCCACCGTGGTTGCAGCGGTGCCGCGTGTCTTTGAGAAAATTTACGTGCGCATGGTCGAACAAGGCTCGAAGAACACCGGCCTGAAGCGCAAGATCTTCGACTGGGCCATGAAAGTCGCCGGTCAGTCGGTACGGTGGAAGGCGAGCGGCGGCCACGCCAGCCCCGCGGTGAAGCTGCAATGGCTGCTCGCGGATCAGCTCGTCTACAAAAAAGTGCGCGCCGGACTAGGCGGGCGCCTGCGTCTTATCAGTTCCGGTGGAGCGCCGCTTTCCAAAGAGCTAGCGGAATTTTTCTGGGCTGTGGGCGTGCCCATCTACCAAGGCTACGGTTTGACGGAAACTTCGCCGATTGTTTCGAGCAACTATCCATTGAATCGTGTGGGCAGCTCGGGAAAACCCATCGCCAACGTGCAGGTACGCGTGGCGGAAGACGGCGAGGTTCAAGTGAAGGGCCCCTGCATTATGCAGGGCTATTACAAAAATCCGGAAGCTACGCGCGAGGTTGTCTCGCAAGACGGCTGGTTCAGCACCGGCGACCTGGGCCACGTGGACAAAGACGGCTACCTGTACATCACCGACCGAAAAAAAGATTTGATCAAGACCGCGGGCGGAAAATTCGTCGCGCCGCAGCCGATTGAAAACGTTTTGAAAACGAGCCCGTACATTCTGAACGCGATGGTTGTCGGCGATAAGCGCAAATTCATTGCCGCGCTCATCGTGCCCAATCCCACGACCGTTTCCGCGCGCCTCGCCGACGAGGGCCTGAAATGCTCATCACATTCCGAACTGGCCGCGCACCCGCGCACGCACGTCCTGATTGAGGAAGAAATCAAGCGCCTCACCGCGCACCTCGCGCAGTACGAAACCATCAAGCGCTTCGCGCTTCTCCCCGAAGACTTCACCTTCGACGCCGGCACGCTCACCTTCACGCTGAAACTCAAGCGCCGTGTCGTCGAGGAAAAATACCGCAACGTGATCGAGTCCCTTTACGTCGACGTCGCCGAACCCCGCCCCATGCTCCAGGAGTAAGAAGACAGAAGGGGGAATTGGAACTTTCCTTTTTTTGCTGTGTCTCTGCGTCTCCGTGGCATTCCCAATGGTCTGTGTGCCTGTTCTCCCGTACAGTTTTGCTTTTCAGGAACAGCCCATCGTGAGCTCGCAAAAAGGAGGCATCCTCTTTTCGTAAACTGGAATCACACAAAGCAACCCCTCCTCAATTCCCGGATCACCTGCAAGCGTGAACGCTAGTTGCTTTTTGTTGCGTAACGGAAGGTAGCAAGCGCAGTAAAAACGAAAAACTAGTTTGGAGGCGATTGTGAACTTCATTCACAGATCGTTTGGGGGAAATGGAATCTCTCGTGGCACAACCACTGCCAGCGCGGGGGTTCTCTGCATACTTTTTTTGGCGTTTAGTCCGGTAGTGGTGGCGCAGGCGCCGATTCCGGCGGCAACCCATCCGGCCGGCAAGGAGGAAGGCGGTTTCTCGCCGGGATGGACGCTTGGCGCGCGATTTGAGGGGGACTACAGCAGCGACGCTGGCGTCTACAATGTGGGGACGGCACTCGGTTACAACTTCTCGCGCCACTTTGGACTTGACGCCGGTGTTCCGTTCTACTTCGTGTCCACTCCCACTGCCACGAAGCAAGCCAACCCTGGCGCAGTTTCAGGGGTTGGAATAGGCAACACTTTTCTGGATTTGCTGCTCACCTATCCGAATCCGTCGCTGAATTACAGTTCGGCAATTCATTTGACCGCGCCCATCGCCGACACGAAGAAAGGATTCAGTACCGGCCACGCTACGTGGAACTACACGAATCACATTGACCGTGCCTTTGGTGATTGGTCGCCGTTCCTGGATGCGGGAGTGGGCAACAGCATCCTGGACACAAGATATTTCACGCGGCCGTTCACGAGCTTCGGTTACAACGCGGCGTTCAACGGCGGCCTGGAATATGACAAGGGGCCGTTCAGTTTGCAGGGGGGGGCGTACGACGTCGCGCCGTGGGGAAATCAGACGGTGGTCAGCCGCGTTTTCCGTTGCGGCTCTGCGGCGAAGTGCGGTGGCAGCGGCACGTCGACGAACCGTGGCGGATTCAACAGCTCCAGCGTAACTACGGGAGGCGCCAGCTTGACGCGCGACAACGGCTACGAAGCCGGGTTCGACTTCAAGCCCGCGTATTACCTGGATCTTGAATTCGATTACAGCCGCAGTGTGCCGCTGCATCTGAACAACTATTCGTTTGGCATCGGGGTGAATTTGAGTTCGCTTGTGCGGCCGCGGGCGCATTGAGGAAAGGCAGAAGGCAGACGACAAAAAGCAGAAAGACTGCTAGAAGAGGGCACCTATATCGTGCTCCTACGGCTGCCGCAACCTGATGGGTTTCGCCTGTGGTGACCTCGGGGAATCTCGGGCTCACATGGCTTTGCCATCGGGGGTGAGGAAGCGGAGCTCGCCGAGATTCAGCTCTTTCACTCCGCCTTCGATTTTTGAGCGGTCGCCGACGATCACCCAGATCAAATTGTCGGGACGCACGATGGCTTTCGCGGCCGCTTGGACATCCGCGATTTTCAGGGCGCGGACTCTGCCGGCGTACGTTTCGTAGTAATCGTCGGGCAGGCCGAACTGAACGAGGTCGAGAATCGACTGGCCCACTTCGCCTGTCGTTTCCCGCGAGCCTGGCAGCTTGAGCGTTTGATTCGCTTGAATTCTCTCGAGCTCTTCAGCGGTCGCCGGGCGTTCGCCGAGAAAGCCGCGAAGCTCCTTGTTTATCTCCACGAGCGATTCCTTTGTCTTATCGGTTTGCACGGGTGAGATGGAGATGAACGGGCGTTGCGCGCGAGCCGCGAAGAGCAAGGTTCTTGCGCCATAAGACCAGTGCTTGTCTTCGCGCAGATTCAGGTTTAACCGGGAGCTGAATGTTCCGCCAAGCGCGTCATTCAGCGCTTCCATGGCGATTTCCTGAGGATTAGCCTTTGGCGGGGCGACGCTCCCAGTAATGATTACGGATTGCATTGCGCCAGGCTTGTCGATGAGGTATACCGCAGATTTTTGGGGAAGCGAGACGCCGGCGATATTTTTCTTTGGGAATTGTCCCGGTTTCCAGTTGGCGAAGAGCTTTTCGAGCTTGGGTTTGATTTCCGCGAGGGTTGTGTCGCCCACGATCACGAGTGTGGCGTTGTTTGGGTGATACCAGGTTTGATGGAATTTCGCGAGGTCTTCCCGCGTCATCTTCGAAACGCTGTCCATGGTGCCGGAGCCTGTGAGCGGATTTCCGTAGGCATGCCCGGAGCCGTAAAGCAAACCGGGAAGCACGCGCAAAGCCATCAGCTGCGGCACAGTTTGCTCGCGCTCGATCGCTGCGATCGTTTGCTTTTGCTGGCGCTTGAAATCGCTGTCGGGGAAGACAGGATTCCGAATCACGTCGGCAAAGAGGTCGAGCGAGGGATCGAGTTTTTCCTTGAGCGAAGACAACTGCACGATCGACAAATCCAGATTCGAATAGGCGCGCAACTGAGCGCCGAGCAAGGCCAGTTGATCGCTGATCTCGAGAGCGTTCCGCGAGCTGGTTCCTCCATCGAGAAGGGAAGAGGTCATGCTGGCGGTTCCGGGAGCGGCGAACTGGTCAGCGGCGTAGCCGGCGTCCACGGCCATCCAGAATTGCACCACCGGAACTTCGTGGCGTTCGGCGAGAATCACTTTCAGTCCATTGGAAAGGGCGGCGCGCTGCAGTTTCGGCAGTCTCAGATCGGGCGGAGTGCCTGGCACCGGCCCTTTCGAGCGATCGGCGCCCGTCGCCGCGGCCTTGAACGCCGGGAAGGGATATAGTTCGAGAATATAAACCCCGTCGGACAGCCAGCGGGTGGCGGCGGCTTTCAAATCTTCGGCGGTGGCTTGCTGCACGCGCTGGAGAGAAACCTTGTAGTGCGCCGGGTCGCTGTGAAAAACCTGGTTACGCGCGAGCTGGTCGGATTTCCCGCCAAAACCGCCGATGCGCTCGATGCCGCGGACAAAATTAGCTGCGTATTGCGCCTTCACTCGCTGCAGCTCCTCGGCAGTCGGGCCGTCTTTCAAAAAGCGAGTCAATTCTTCATCCACTGCCTTCTCGATCTGGTCAAGGCCTTCTCCCGGCTTTGCGGTGGCCTGGATGCCAAACTGACCGGCAATTTCTCTTAAATCCACATACGCAAACACGCTGGTTGCAATTTGGTCGTCGTAGACCAGCCGTTTGTAGAGCCGCGAAGTCTTGCCGGAACTGAGAACGTCGCTCACGAGGTCCAGGTAGTCGGCGTCGGGCGTGCCGTCGGGCGGAACGTTCCAAACTTTGTAAAGGCGCGCTTGGGGGACGCGGTCCTGCACCCTTTGGCGGTGTGTTCCAGTCCTTTTGGCGATCCAAGCTTTTTGGTAAGAGACGGGCTGCCCAGGAGGAATATTGCCAAAATATTTTTCGACTTTTTCCTTGGCAGTTTTGAGGTCGATATCTCCGGCGAGGCAAAGCACAACATTGGAGGGACCGTAGTAAGTTTTGAACCATTCCTTCACGTCGTCCATGGAAGCGGCGTTGAGGTCAGCCATGTCGCCGATTACCGTCCAGGAATAGGGATGCCCGGCCGGATAGGTGTTTTGCGTGATGAGTTGGAAGGCGACGGCGTAAGGCTGGTTTTCGCCCTGGCGTTTTTCGTTTTGCACGACACCGCGCTGCAGATCGAGCGTCTTCTGATCGAGCGTGAGGTAGCCCATGCGGTCGGATTCCATCCAAAGGGCGTAATCGAGCGCGGAAGTCGGCACGTTTTGGAAATAGTTGGTGCGATCATTGTTGGTGGTGCCGTTGAGATCGGTGGCGCCGATTTTTTCCATGGCGTCGATGTAGCGGCCGGGAGCGTGGTCGCTGCCACCGAACATGAGGTGTTCGAAGAGATGGGCGAAGCCGGTCTTGCCGGGCCTCTCGTTTTTCGAGCCGACGTGGTACCAGAGATTCACCGCGACGATAGGGGCCTTGTGATCTTCGTGGACGATCACGGTCAGCCCGTTGTCCAGCACGAATGCTTGGAAGGGAATGTCAATTCCACCGCCTGTCTGCCGAGGCGGCTCCTGCGCGAAAAGGCCGCATGCTGCAAACGCACAAACGAAGGCCAGCACAACGACTCGAAATTTCATCGGTAACCCTCCCATGCCATGGCAGGTTGTTGAACGCAGATTATAGTGACGCTCGGTGGTCTTGGCTAGGTTCGCAGCCGGAGTTGTAGCAGCGGCTCGCGGACGTACCAGCCCCTTGTTTGCGAGTTAGGAGCTTTTTTGCTCCGTGCTGCATCCAATGGTTTGGGAATCCCAGATTGTGCTCAGGAGATAAATCATCATGCCAACACCAGCAACGGCTACCGCTCGCACCTTCAAAAGCAGCATTGGCGTACCGGAATCAAACCGCCAGGCCCTGATCGCGCTGCTCAATGCGCGCCTCGCCGACAGCTTGGATCTCTACAGCCAGATCAAGTGGGCGCATTGGAACGTGAAGGGATCGGATTTTATTCAGCTCCACGAGTTGTTCGACTCTGTGGCGGGTCACGTTTTGGAACAGACCGATGACATTGCCGAGCGCGCCGTGGCGCTGGGCGGAGTGGCCAACGGCACCGTTCGCGAAGCAGCCTCCAAGAGCGGTTTGAAGGAAGCGGACTTAAGCGCCAGCGATGGGAAGGCGCAGTTGAAGTGGCTGGTCCACAATGTGGCGCACCACGCGAACGCTTTGCGCACCGCGGTCAAGGAAGCTGGAGACCTTGGCGATGACATTACCGTGGATTTGTTCACGACATTGACGCGGGCGCTCGACAAGGACCTGTGGTTCCTGGAAGCGCATCTGCAGAGCTGATTGGTTCGGGCGGCCCTAGTCGGCTAGGATGCAGAGCGCGATTACTGCGGACGGCGTTTGCGTGTCCATCGATCTTCGAAAACTTGCCGCGATCGCTATCTCTTTTCTTGGCCGCGGCGTCATCCTCGCCGAGTTTGCAAGCGGGGTCGTTCTCTCGGCAGCGGTCGGCCTCTTTGTTTTGTTCCGGCAACACTCTTTCTGGCAAATTGTGCTTGGCGTGTATTTCCTCTGCCTTGGGCTCAATTATTTGGCGATGTTCGCGGAAGCCGTGGGAATTCCGACGCGGGAAAGCGCCCGCGCGGAATTGGGCGATGGATTAGGAGACAAGAGCAGGGCCATGTCCAAATACTGGTGTCAGTCGGTGCTTCTGTTGATTCCATTCCTAGTGCCAATGCTTGCGCTCGGCGGTCGCCGTCAACCCCAGCCACGCTAGGTCACTCCATGAAGGAGGACCTCATACGAACGCGCGCTCTTGGATTTGTCCCTGCGGCGCGCAGGGGCTAAAATCCAATGTGGATTGCGGAATCATTTTTGGGTCGCGGATTCCGCTGGGCATGGATCGGTTGAGATCCCTGCCGGCGGCAGGCAGGCTTCGGCCTCAAAAGACGCGGCCTCAGGATGACACGTCGCTTTGATCGAGGTAGGTATGCAGGACAATTTGGTGATAGCCGGGCGCGCGTTTCAGGCGCGTCTCATTGTGGGAACGGGAAAGTACCGCAGCTTTCAGGAGATGGCGCGGGCGCACGCGGCCTCCGGCGCGGCGATGGTCACGGTGGCCGTGCGGCGCGTGAACCTGACGGACAAGTCGAAGGAATCGCTGCTCGACTACATCGACCGCGAGAAGATTTTTATTTTGCCGAATACGGCCGCGTGCTACACAGCCGATGAAGCCATTCGCACGGCGCGGCTGGCGCGCGAGGTGGGGCTTTCGAATTGGATCAAGCTGGAAGTCATTGGCGACCAGCAGACGCTCTTTCCGGACACGGAACAGCTTATCGAAGCCACGCGCGTGCTAGTGAAGGAAGGCTTCGTTGTCCTGCCCTACACCAACGATGACCTGATTGCCGCGCGGAAGTTGATTGACGCCGGGGCTGCGGCGGTGATGCCTCTTGCCGCGCCCATTGGCTCCGGCCTAGGGATTCAGAATCCTGGCAACCTGCGAATCCTGCGCGAACGCATCACGGAAGTGCCGATGATTGTGGATGCCGGCGTCGGCACAGCTTCCGATGCCACAATCGCCATGGAACTTGGCGCCGATGGCGTTCTGATGAACACCGCCATCGCGGAAGCGGAAGACACGGTGCTCATGGCGGAAGCCATGCGCGACGCAGTGATTGCGGGGCGCAAGTCGTATCTGGCAGGGCGAATGCCGAAGCGACTTTATGCGTCAGCGTCGAGCCCCTTGAGCGGCGTGGTGCGCTAGATTCTTTCCTGCATCGCGCGTACAGCTGTCCGGTAGGGCAGCTCGCAGCCTCACGGTCCTGTTCGATAGTGCTAAGGTTTTTGCCTGAATAACGATTACGCAACCGAAGAGGTATAGCCTACTGCCCAAGCCCCGTTTTTTGACACTAACTATAGGAGAGCCCATCGGGCTATCTGCCCAGAAAGTGCGCGCCGAACCCTGTCCCCACGGGCGCCCTCTCGTGCCCTTATGGAACGTAACCTGAACGTTTGGCGTTCGCCCTTAGGGAAGCAACTACTGATCGGGGTGGCGGTGTGTGCCACGTACATCCTAGCTGCGAAGCTCAGCCTGCGTCTGGCCACGGTGCATCCGAGCGCGAGTCCCTTCTGGCCGCCCTCGGGCCTTGCCATGGTGACGCTGCTTCTTCTGGGGCTTCGCTACTGGCCAGCGATTTTTGTTGGTGCCTTTCTTGCAAACGTGACGACCGCGGGCTCGGTGCTCACTTCGCTTGGCATTGGGGCGGGGAACTGTCTCGAGGCCGTCGCGGCGGCTTATCTCGTTTCCCGCTTCGCAGGTGGCAAGGATGTTTTTGAGAGCACCTGGGGCATACTCCGCTTTGCGCTTTACGGTGGAATTCTGAGCACGGGCATCGCCGCGACTCTTGGCGTGACCAGCCTGGCCTTGGGCGGCTTCGCACCGTGGCATGAATACGGAATTATCTGGCGCACATGGTGGCTCGGAGACGCAGCGGGCGCATTGGTTTTTGCGCCGTTCCTGCTTTTGTGGAGCGCCAATCCCATCCCGCGCTGGTCCCCGCGGCAGTTTGGCGAAGCGGCGGCGCTGTTAGCTGCAACGCTGCTCATCTCCGGAATCGTTTTCGGTCCGTTACTGCACTTGCAAGTCAAAAATGATCCCTGGACATTTCTTTGCACGCCGTTTCTGATTTGGGCGGCCTTTCGGTTCGGGCCGCGCGAAGCTTCGGCGATCATCTGCATCGTGTGCGCGATTGCGGTGGTAGGAAGCATGCATGGTTACGGGCCATTTGCGCGTCGATCGCCGAACCATTCGCTTTTCCTACTACAATCGTTTCTATCGATTCAGGCGCTGATGACCCTAGTGTTTGCCGCTGAAGTATCGGAACGCCGGCGACAGGAAGAACACGCGAAGCAGCTTGCTGTGCGCGACCCGCTCACGGGATTGGCGAACTATCGGTTGTTGACAGAGCGCGTAGAGGAGCAGATCAAACGCTATGGGCGGACGAACAAACCCTTTGTAGTTTTGCTGATGGATTTAGACGGTTTGAAAAAGATCAACGACGAGCACGGGCACCTGGTGGGGAGCCTGGCCATTTGCCGCCTCGCGGAAGTGCTGCACCTGAGTTGCCGCGAGACGGATACGGCGGCGCGCTACGGCGGAGACGAATTTGCCCTGGTGCTGACGGAAACCTCAGCGGAGTCCGCGGCGCTGGTGGCGGAGCGCGTCGCTCACCGTCTGTCTTTGGATACGGAGGAGCCGCGCCTTTCGGTAAGTATCGGGATTGCCGAATTTCCGCGCGACGGCGCAACCATCGAGCATCTCTTGAGCGCCGCGGACCAGTCTCTTTACAATGACAAACGGCGAGGCCGGTCTCCCTTGGCACAGGTGCAAAAACAAAGCGGCTAACTAGAAGCTTGCATGAGGCACTCGTGGATTGAGCCAGCACCATTCGCGCTGCTTATCCGCAAAAAAATCCTAATTGCGAAGGAAAGCTAGTTTTTGATTTCTTGCGACTTTGGTTTCTGCGCGGGCTTGTAATCCTTCATCATTTGCGCCACTTCCTGCTGGACGCGCGCGTTCATGGCCTGCATCTGTTTTTGCATGAGAGGCATCATGCTTTCCATGGCTTCTTGCATGATGACGGGCATGTCGCGCAGCAGCTTTTGTCCTGTAGGGGTACTGTAGAAAGCGATGAGAGCGCTCACGTCGCCCTTGGTGAAGTGCTTCTGATAGACCGGCACCATGGAGTCGAGCATTTCGTCCCACGGGAACGATTTCATCCAATCATCGATCATCGTGGTCATGCGCGCTTCGAAGTCGGGCGGGAGTTTGTCTTTGTCCTTCAAGTACTGTTCGTGAAGCATCTTGTGCATGGGCGCGGACATAGCGTCCACCATTTTTGTCATCATTTCACGGGAATGCATCACATCGAGATACTCTTGAATGTCTTCCTTCGTTGCGGGCGCGTCGGAAGCGGTTTGGGCTGTTTGCTGTGCGAAACCGGGCAACGGGGTGCAGAAGGCAAGAGCTGCGGCCAAAAGGATTCGTGGCATTTTCGGGACCTCCCCTACGTCTTTTCGCAGGGTAACCCAGCGAGCGTTCCAGTGACAATGGTACGTGTGTACCCTTGGCGTCTTAGCCGCCGGCTGCTTTGCGGGCTTGCGCGTCGTCGTAGCTTTCGCCGTAAATGGATGGGACTCTTGCGCCCATACAGCGCAAATAGGAGGAAAGCTGGCCACGGTGGTGAATCGTATGATGAAGCCCGATCATCACAAAGGTCACCGCGGGGCGCTGGAACATGCCGCGGAAGTCGACCATCTTGGTGAGCTGGTCGCCTGTGGCCTTCGTCAGGGCGTCGAAATTCTTGGCGAACCGCTGCTCGTACCACGCGGCGATTTCCTGCGGGGCCTTCACGTTTTCCGGGATCATGGAGGGGTTGCTGTCAAAGAAGCCGTTGATGGTCGTCTCCAGGAAACGATTGTCCGCCGCGGCAATGTGCCTGGCCAATTCGATGGCGCTGCGCGCGGCTGGCTCGGGCTTGTAATCAGCTTTGCCCGCCGGCACGGCCTCCAGGACTTTTTGGGTGATGCGACTTTCGTTTTTTAGCGGGCCCAAATAAACACTTTGCAGCAGGAATACGGCTTGCTCCGGGGTCATGGTGCTCATTGCCAAGCCTCCCTTCCAGCTCCTCTCTGAAAATCACACTTCAGCTTCGGGAGCAGGTTTCCTAGGCCCTTTGATGCGTCAGGTTTATTTCCGTTTCCTGGGGGAACGCTGAGATTTTGATCGGTCGGCGCCGCTTCCTTTTCCGCCGTAGAGTGTCACTTTGCCGTCCACCACGTTTGCCACATAGCGACCCGCGGAAAGAAATTGCATGACGCGACGGCCGGCGCGCGCTAATTGCGCCCAGCGCGAGTCTGTGTCCGGGTTCTGCTCCAAACCGCGCAATTCCTGGCTGTCGAAGACAAAGTCCACTTGCCGCAGACGCTTCTTCTGGGTTGTGCGCACGGGGAAAGTCTTCTCGCCGAGTTCCACTTCCGAATCGTGGTCAACCAATGCTGCGCGCCATACCGTGAGCAGAGCTTCTTCCAGAGTCATCATTTCCCCTAACTGTCGGACGGGCCGATGGCAATCCGCAAGCTTATAGGGTTCGGAAAAGGAAATGCCAAGTGGTGTCGACGGCTCCGTGAACGATGGCGGAGGCAAAGATGGACCCCGTTTTGCGCCATGTCCAACCGTAAAAGACGCCTGCGATGGTGGCCAGCACCACGTAGCGCCAATTGGGAAAGCCGAGATTGCTGATGTGGGAGAAGCCGAATAGCACGGAAGCCGTCCACCAACCGGCCACTTCGCTTTTTGACGCGCGAGACAGAGTATTTTGCAGTAGCCCGCGAAAGAGAAATTCTTCGGGCCACGCGGTGAAGAAAAGTATGCTCAGCGCGGTGAGCGGCAAGGATTTCCATTCGCTCCAGCGGGGTTCGAATTGAATGAAGTGCATGGCGGTGCCGAGAGGAATGGCAATGAGCGCAAATGCGAAGAAGCTGGCGAGGATGAAAAAGCTCCACTGGCGGCCCCAACCGATGGTGTAGCCGATGCCGTCAAGACGGCGAAGGAGCACGAACACTGCGAGGGCCACGTTCAGGCAGAGCAGGATGGTCATCACGTATCCCAACTGGCCGCCGGGAAAGGGCCAGAGCCAGTGGGACATCGAGAAGCCCCAGCGGTTGGGGAACGGTTTTATGGCCACCCAGATCCCCACGATGACCGCGAAGTCTTGCCACACGCCCGCCGGTTTTCGTTCGGCGGACGCCGCGATGGCCAGCGGAGCCAGTACGAGCGCGGCTGCGGTTGCTCCACGTCCCAAAGTAAAAGTATTTGTCCCGAGCGCATAAATCAGGTAGACAAGGAACACTCCTGCGCCGAGCAAATGACCCGTCGTTGGCCCGAAGCGTGCGGCGAGGACGGTCTCCGCGCCTCGCGCGGCAAACAGCAGCATGACCAAAAACAGCAAGGCGAAGGAAGTGAGCGTTGCGGCAAAGGCGGGGCCGCCAGATCCGAGCCACACGGCGTAGAGCACGCCAATGAGCGTCAGTATGGCCCACAGGCCGAGCATGGAAAACAGGCTGAGTTGGCGTGTGGCAGTCAAGCGAGAATTGTAACGTAGAGATGGTGGAGCGAACTAATTCGGCCGCGCCGCAGCAACGGACGCCAGAAACCGCGGCAAGAGTGGCTGCGCCGTCTAGGATGAGCCGGCTCGCGTACATCGACTGGATGCGCGGATTAGCCTGCGTGCTGATGTTTCAAACGCATTGCTACGATTCCTGGCTGAGTCCCACGGCGAGGAAATCGTCTTCGCTGATTACCTGGTCGCAGCTTGGGGGAACGCTGCCGGCGCCACTCTTTATTTTTCTGGCGGGAGTTTCGTTCGCACTGGTGACGGAGCGGCTGCGCGAGAAGGGCATCGCGCGCAAAGCGATTGCGAGGCAAACCATTCTACGCGGCGCGGAAATTTTCGGCATGGGGCTGCTCTTTCGCGTGCAGGAATTTGTTCTCGGTTATCCCGGGTCGCCTTGGACCGACCTGCTGCGCGTGGATGTGCTGAACATTCTCGGACTTTCGATGATGCTCATGGGCGTCGTCTGCTGGGCGGCGGGCGAGGGCTCCGTGGCTGTCGCGCGCATTCGCACGCTTGTTGCCGGACTATTTGTGGCTGCTGGTGTTGCGATGCTCACGCCGCCGCTTTGGACCACGCACCGGCCAAAATTTTTGCCCTGGCCCCTGGAATCCTACATGAATGGAGTGCACATCTTTGACCAGCCGCAGCCGTGGCTTTTTCCGTTGTTCCCGTGGTCGGCTTTCGCGTTTGCCGGGTTGGCTGTCGGCTTTTACTTGTTCTCGGATTTCGCAAAACGCAAGGAAGCGTTGGCTTTCGCACTGCTCGGCGGCGCAGGAGTTCTGGCCTGCGGGCTTTCGACGGTATTCGATGCGTCGCGCGTCGGTCTTTACGCGGTCTACGACTATTGGCACAGCAATCCTAATTTTTTCCTGATGCGTTGCGGCATCCTGCTGATCATTCTTTTTCTGGTTTACGCGTGGTGCCGCTGGGGATTCGCGCAAAAAGGTTTCAGCCCGATCATTCAGCTCGGAAACACTTCGCTGCTCGTTTATTGGGTGCACATCGAATTCGTTTATGGAAGGTTTTCGATTCTGCCCAAGGGGCAGTGCAGCGCTTTGAAAGCGACCGCCGGTTTGCTTACGATTTTCGTTGCCATGGTTCTACTTTCATTGGCGCGGACAAGCTGGAAAAAGCGAAAGCTTAAGGGTGTGAGGCAGGGTCTGCCGGCAACTGCTGCGACTGCGGAATCTTGATAATCACCTCGCCCGGCTTGGCCAGACCGAGTTCGTCGCGGGCAATTTTTTCAATTTTGCGAGGATCGCTCTTCAGATCCTTGACTTCGTCTGCCAGTTGGACGTTTTCCTTGTTGAGCTGCTCGATGTCGACTTTCACCTTCTTGATTTCCTGCTGCGTGCGCCGCATCGCCAGATAGCCGTGGGTCCCGAAAATGTCATGAACCACCAGGGCTAGAAGCAACAGGCCGAGCAGCGTGGCGCCGTATTGGCGCAGAAATTCCTTCACGTTATCGCTTGCGTCCGTTTTTTTCAGTTTTGCAGAACCCATTTTGTCGCTTCGCTCGCCAACTTCGCCGAGGCCGCCGCGCTTTCCGCTTCTACGTAAAGCCGCAGCAGCGGCTCCGTGCCCGACAAGCGCAGCAGCATCCACGATCCGTCTTCAAAAACGAATTTTGCGCCATCGGTGCGGTCGATGGATACGACTTTCCGGCCCAGCAGTGTCGAACTGTCCACGCCCACCTTGCGCACCGCATTTGCCTTTTGTTCGTCGCTCAGAAGCAGATTTTCGCGCACGGGCCAGAATTCGCGGCCGAGTTTCTTGTACATCGCGCGAATCTGTTCGCCGATGGAAGCTCCGCGCGCCGCAATCATTTCCGCCACCAGCAAGCACGCGAGAATGCCGTCCTTTTCCGGAATGTGACCGCGAATGGTCAGCCCCGCGCTTTCTTCGCCACCCAGTGCAATTTTGTCTTCGCGGATCAGCTGGCCGATGTACTTGAAGCCCACGGGCGTCTGATGAACGCTCTGCCCGTGGGACTTCGCCACAGCGTCGATCATCTCGGTCGTTGCCACGCTGCGCGCCGCGGGCATTTTCCATTGGCGCGTTTCCACCAAATAATCATAGACGAGCGCCAGAATCAGATTCGGCTGGATCCACGTGCCATCGCGGTCCACGATTCCAAAGCGGTCGGCGTCGCCGTCGGTGGCCAAGCCTGCCGTTGCTTTCGAGTCGGCAACCGCTTTGCGCAGGGGCGCGAGGTTTTCTTCGGAGACGTCAGGTCCGGTTCCATCGAAAAGGCAATCGCGCTCCGTTCGAATCGCTTCGACGGCCACTCCATGATCGCTGAGCGTGCGGTCCAGGTGGCCCGCACCGCATCCGTGCAGCGCATCCACAGCAAACTTGACCTGGGCCTTCCTAAGCGTTTCGAACCGAACCAGCTCTTCGAGCCGCTTCAGATAGTTTTCGCGCAGATTCACAATTTCGCTAGGCTTCACCTTTGTGGCGCTGTGCGGCAGAGGTGGAACGCCGCCCATGGCGGCGATTCGCGCCGCACGGGCTTCGATGTCTTTGGTGATCACGGGAATCGCGGGCCCAGCGTCGGAGGAAGAAAACTTCAACCCGTGATATTGCGCCGGATTGTGGCTGGCGGTGAAATTGATCGCGCCGTCCAGCTTGCGGCGCATGATCTCATAGGCCACCGCTGGCGTCGGCGTGAACGTTTCGCACAACAGCGCGCGGATGCCGTGATGCTGCAGGATGTCCACGGCAAGCTGCGAAAACTCCTCAGAATAGAAACGCGTGTCGTACCCGACGAGAATCGCGGGGTGCGGTGACTTGGTTTTCACGTGTTCCGCGATCGCCGTCAGCGCCAGCCGCACGTTCGCGAATGTAAAATCTTCGGCAACGACGCCGCGCCAGCCCGAAGTGCCAAATTTGATGGGGGAAGTCGTGCTCCATCCAGCGCTTGTGCTCATGGCGCGTTATTTTAGCTTCTCGCGCCATGCCTCGAAAGCCATTATTATGAGGCCACCATGAAGCAAGCAAAGAATCAAGGAAAAAGTGCGCGCGCCAAAGTAAGAAACATGCGAGTTGTACTCGTCACGTGCCCGAGTCTTGCGCTTGCGCGGAAGATTGCTCGTGCCGTGGTGCAGAAGCACCTCGCCGCATGCGTAAACGTGGTTCGCAGCCCGGTGGAGTCTTTTTACACTTGGAAGGACAAGCTCGAAACGGCCCACGAGCATCTGCTGCTCATCAAGACCACCACCACCCGCCTGACACAATTGGAAAGGGAAGTGAAGCGCCTGCACTCGTATGAAGTCCCTGAATTCGTCGCTCTGCCCATGAGCGAAGGCTCGGCCGACTATCTCTTCTGGCTGACCGAGACTACAGCCGATAGCTAGGGAAAACGACCCTAGGGGCAACCGCCGAGCCGCACGTCGAATCGAATCACGGTGTCGAGCAAGCGGTTTACGGAATGCTGGCCTCAGCAAGATTCATGCAATTGGAATAACCATGCGGTCTTACTTCTGGCTGTTGGTAAACCTGGCCTTGGCTCTCGTCTGGCATACTCAGATTCCTTCCGCGTCGGCGCAAGAAATCACGCCAAAACTCGGTGAATTTCGCGGGAAAGTGGTCAATAGCGTCACCGGGGAGCCGGTCCCCTACGCCCTGGTACAAATCTACGCCCCTGAGCAGAAAGTGCAGTTCACTCCATCCGACGGAACATTTGTCTTCACCGACCTTCCACCGGGAAGCTACTCCCCGGTTGCCAGAAAGCCCGGATTTTTCAACGACCAAGAGCTTTCGATACCGACTCAACCAACGCTGATTCAGGCTGCTCAGAGCGAACCAGTAGTTCTGAAGCTGACTCCTGAAGCAATCATTTATGGCGAGGTTAAGAATGAGAATGAGCAACCGCTCGAGGGCGTGGTGGTAAGGGCGCAGCAATGGCAGGTGGTGAATGGGCAGCGACAGCTCGTGACTCTTGGAAACGCATCGACCGATGATCAAGGAGACTTCCGACTCTCGGACCTGCGCCAAGGCCACTACTATTTGTCTTTTTCATCGACCAACGGAGGCGGCTGGACTACTACCTACCAGCTGAGTTCAAAGAAGCAAGAGGAACAGGGGTACGGCGCCCAATTCTATCCGGGAGTCTCCGATCTAAAGTCCGCCACGGTGATCGAGATTCGGCCCGGCGCTCAGGTACATATCGTCCAGACTTTGCGCCGGGAACGACTCTTTGAAGTTGCAGGCGTGGTGCACGGTGCGGACCCCGAGAGCGGTTTTAATCTGATGCTGATGAACGCCTCCGGAGATTTCGTGCAGAACAACATCCGCATTAATCGGAAAACCGGCCAATTTCAAATCCAGGGGGCTCCTGAAGGTGTCTACATGCTGCGCGTTACGGCAAACAGGCGTCAGGCGCTAAGAAATACAGGCAGCGGGCTGCTGGCCTTGGTCGACGAGGAGCCTCGGCCGCTGACAGCAACGCTTCCTTTGCAAGTCCATGGCGATGTTTCTGGGCTTGTTGTTGCGCTGGGAACAGGGACTTCGATTGGTGTCGAGGTTCATGATGAAACGTCCGACAATAACCGAGCAAACCGCCCGCATCAGGTCTTACTTCAAATGGCCCCTCACGAATTCTCCGGCTTTTCGACAGAGATCATGATGCCCCCGTCTCCCGCCGACCGGAGAGCAACGACGCGATTCGAGGGGCTGGCTCCCGATACCTATGCTGTAGAGGCAAGACCGACCGGACCTTGGTACATCTCCTCGCTGCGTTGCGGCAGCGAAGATCTCTTGCGCGACGACTTGACGGTTTCTCAAGGAGCGTTGCCGCCCATTGCAGTCACCTTGCGTGATGACGGCGCGCAACTCACTGTGAACGTAAAGGAAAAAGGGCAGGCGGCCATTGCTGGCATACTCCTTTTCTCTTCAGACTACCCAAGGAGATCTCAGTTCCTCGGATCAGCGACGTCACTATCCACAAATAATGTGGCTCCGGGTACATACTACGTGATCGCAATAAGGGGCGCTGAGAGTTTGGAGTTTCGGAATCCAGCCGTGATGGCTCGATATCTTGCACATGCGACTGAGGTGACCTTGGGGCCCCGAGCGAAGGTCACCGTCGTGGCAGAAGTGCAGCCGGAAGAGCAACAACCATGATTGTGCCTTTTCTCCTTTTGGCGCTCTTGTCAGTCCCTGTTCAGGCCAATTCACAACGCCAAGTTGCTGGCGGATATCGTATCGGTGGCATGGTATTGGATGCTGTAACCAATAGCCCTGTGGCGCGCGCGCAGGTTTCGATTTCGTTTGGCAACGACACAACTACTACCACCGCGGGGGACGATGGGCGATTTGTGTTCGCGGGACTCCAACCGGGTAAGTACGTGCTGAACGCGACTGCGCCCGGCTACGTCCACGAGGGCTACCACCAGCACGGTCCCTATTTCGTCGGCATTGCCGTAGGTGACGGTCAGGACTCCGAGCACTTGATCTTTCGGTTGCGTCCCCAGGCTGTGATTTATGGGCGGGTAACGGATGAACGCGGTGAGGCGGTGCGCGGCGCTCAAGTGCTACTGATTGCTTCCGATCTTACGCGAGGAGGCCGGGCAAAATTTGTTCGCTCACAAATGCAGACCAACGACCTGGGTGAATACCGTTTCGCGCGCCTGAATTCCGGGAAATATTATCTAGCGGTTCAGGCCCACCCCTGGTATGCCCAGTTACAAGTCTCCTCGCAGACAAAACAAAACTCTGGATTGGTTGGACGCGGCGCGGGTTCTTTTTTGATGTCAAGGACCAGCGGGGATTCCGGTCCCATTCTCGACGTCGTTTATCCAATTACCTTTTACCCGGGCGTGACCGATGAACGTTCAAGTGAGGGGCTGGCTCTCGACGCGGGGCAACAAGAGCAGGCCAACGTCAGCCTGCATGCCGTACCGGCCAACCATTTGCGCTTAACGGGTTTATCCCAGGGTGAAGGGGGCGCGCTCAGTGTGGGAGCGACTCAGAAGGTTTTCGGTACCCTCAGTCTCGGCCTCGATACCATTTTCGGACCAGTTTCTCCCGGCGAATATGAAGTTACGGGCTTGCCACCCGGACAGCTGACGTTGGCTATCACTACAATCAAGGAAAACCAGTGGACATCGCGGACTATCGAGGCCGATACCGGCCTCGGAGGAACGCTTGACGCATCCACATTACAAACAACAGCAAAAGTGTCTGGACAGCTCCTTGTTGCAGCGGGAGCCGCGGACGCAAGGACAGGCGAGATGATTCTGGTGGACACAACCGCAACGACCCTGCCGGGCGCCAAGGCCCTGTTGCAAAATGACGGCACTTTCCAGTTCCCCGGGATTCAGCCGGGTATCTACAAAATTCAAGTCAACCTGCACGCCGGTGGCTATTACCTTCAAGAGGTTTCTGCCAAGAATGCGGAGGTCTCTGGGCGACAGATTACCATTACTGGCGCGAGCGACGTGAACTTGACGGTCACGATGGGACAGGGACTAGGCCAAGTGACTGGCGTGGTGCAGTCAGAGGGAGAGCCTCGAGCGGGCGTGATGGTTCTTCTTGTACCCGGATCTGGCCAGGACATGGAAGAAGACTCGCGAATCGATGAGAGTGACAGTGACGGAACATTCAATTTGGGAGGAATTCTTCCCGGAGACTACGTCCTTTTGGCGATCAAGGATGGCTGGGATTTGGAATGGGCCGAGCCAGGTGCGTTAAAGCCCTATTTGTCGGCTGGCCAAAAGTTGACGATTGGTCCGAATCAGTCGATGAAAATAACTGCAGTGGCTCAAGAAAAAACAGCACCAATGGAGAAAGTGGGGCCATAGCTTTCACTTACCACAGCGACTGACGCAGGTCACACGTACAGCAGCGCCTGATCCAGATCCGCAATAATATCTTCCACGTCCTCGATTCCCACCGACAGCCGCACCAATCCTTCGGTGATTCCCACGCGGTCGCGCACTTCTTTGGGCATGGAGGCGTGGGTCATCAGCGCCGGAAGCGAAACTAGCGTTTCCACCCCGCCGAGACTCTCCGCCAGCGAACAAAGCTGCAAATGGTTCAAGAACCGCCGCGCTGCATCAACCGAGCCCAAATCAAACGAAAGCATGGCGCCGGGGCCTTTTTGCTGCCGCCGTGCCACTTCGTGGTGTGGATGCGTGGACAGGCCCGGGTAAAACACTTTTCGAACTTTCGGGTGCGCGTCCAGATGCCGAGCTACAGTGATGCCATTCGCATTGTGTTGCAGCATGCGCACAGCCAGTGTCTTGATTCCCCGCGAGACCAGGAAGCAATCCATCGGGGCGAGCCCACTGCCGGCCGAGCGCTGGATGAAATAAATCTTCTCCGCATCTTCGGGTCGCGTCAGCACCACAGCTCCGCCCGTTGCATCGCTGTGCCCGTTCAAGTATTTCGTCATGGAGTGGACGACAATGTGCGCGCCAAGCTCAATGGGCCGCTGCAGGTACGGACTCAAGAACGTGTTGTCCACCGCGACCGTTATGTTCCGCTCACCGGCCAGCTTCGAGATCGCCGAGATATCCGTCACGTTCATCGTCGGATTCGTAGGCGTTTCGACATAAATCATTTTTGTATTCGGCCGCAGCGCCATGCGCACCGCTTCGGGCATTGATGTGTCCACGAAACTGAATTCCAGCCCAAAGTGCACCAGCAATTGCGTGGAAAGCCGGAAAACGCCGCCATAGACCGCCTCCGACAAAACTACGTGATCCCCAGGGCGCAGCAAGCGAAAAACCGCGTCGATTCCGGCCATCCCCGAAGTAAAAACGTAAGCGCTGTGCCCGCCTTCCAGCTTCGCTACGGTGCGCTCGAGCGCCTTGCGATTCGGATGATTCGTTCGCGCGTAGTCGTAACTTTTGTTTTTTCCCAGTTCCTCGTTGACGTAAGTGGAAGTTTGATAAATTGGCGCGACAATCGCACCTGTGGCGGGATCCGGTTCCTGGCCCACATGAATGGCATTGGTGGCAAAACCCATGATGCTCTCCTCGCTCTTTCTCACACTTGTGAAGCAGGCAGCCCGAGAGGTTGGCTGCGCGACCGCCCGCGGGCACTTCCAGGGTTCAACTGTCCCAGTAATCCATTCGGAGCAGGTTCTTGAAAACTTACAGGAGCCTCACAAATCCGTCAAATAGGCTAACACGAAGCTTTCACGGTATGGCCGAGCAACCGTAGTGGCCGGGCAGAAAGCTGAGCAGCAATTCTCGCCCTCCACGCATCCAAGTTTCTTGGGACAAAGGCTTGACCTCGCCCCGTCCTTCCGTAGAGGATGGTGTTCACCCAGATGACCAACTTTTCTCGAATTCTTCTCGCTGGTTCTTGCCTTGCAGCGGCTCTCTTTCTGGCGGGTCAGGCCTCGGCGCAGAATCCGCCGGCAGCCTCTCCTCAACCGAAGCAAGATGCTCCTCGTCCGGACCCCCAGTCGCGCATCACCATCGAAGTCACTGGAGGCGAAAAAGAAACACCTGTTGAAAACGCCAGTGTGTACTTCAAATACGTTGAGGAACACAAAATTAAGAAGAACAAAACGATGGAACTGAACGTGAAAACGAATCGCGACGGCGTGGCTCACGTTCCCGACGCGCCTTTGGGCCGCGTGCTCATTCAAGTGCTGGCCGAGGGTTGGAAGAGTTACGGCCGCTGGTTCGACATCACCGATCCGAAACAAACCATTAAGATTCGCCTCGAGCGTCCTCCGAAGTGGTACTGAGAGGTTGTTTTCTCACCAAGACTTTCCTCTTGAAGGGATAGTTTCCTCCTTTTCGCTTTCTCCAAACTCAATGCGCTGACGTATTCTTTTTCGTTGATTCCACTCGCGACGATGTGATTGAAACAGTATTCCATGCGAGCTTGTTGCGCTCAGCGTGAAACATTCGTGGAACATTACGTGAAACAGGTCGTGAAACACTCCGCAATCGTTCTGTGAAACGTTCCGTTGGAACATTTTCTTTTCCCTTTCTTGTCCTGAACTCCAATTCTGAAACACTTGTACACGAGGGATCCCACTCTCTTGCGGCTTCCACTCAGTAGGAAATGCGCTGTTGCACACAAATTGTGCAATGCGCTCAAGAATGTTGAACCATCGGAAGTTAAGCGACGCCGTGAGCCTGATTTCCACAAGGTTATCAACACTTGTGTTGAAAACTTTACAAGAGAGCAACAAAGCTTTAGATTTTCGGCACGCGGCTTGCTTCAACCGGTGGCCCGCTTGCTTTGCCCTGGCGAAATCAGGATGCTACAGTACCATCTCGGGCTCCCACATGGACGAAACCTTCGAAGGACCGTTTTCACTGCTCCAGATGTTCTGGGGCACGATTACCGCGCGTCCCTTGCGCAGTTTTCTCAGTGTAATTGCCATTGCCATCCAGGTGATCCTCGTCCTGATGATCGTCGGTATGACTTCGGGAGTCATTTCCGAATGGGCAAAACGCGTCGAAGGAGTCGGCGCAGATATCCTCGTGCAGCCGCCCAACTCTTCCATTTTCTTTGCTTTCTCGAGCGCGGTCATGCCGGAGTCGCTCGGCGATCAGATTGCGGCCGTCAAAAGCGTGGATGAAGTGTGTCCCACGGTTATCCTCTCGGAGCCAAAGAACTTGGTGATGGTCTACGGCATTGACTACGCGCGTTTCAACGCGCTCAGCCGGGGCTTTTTGTTTCGTGACGGTCGCCCGTTCCAAGGTCCCGACGAAGTCATCGCCGATGACATCATCGCACAGGGGCGTCACCTGAAGGTCGGCAGCCAGGTCACGCTTCTGAATCATGTCTTTACGGTCAGCGGCATTGTTTCTCACGGCAAAGGGGCGCGTTTTTTTATTCCCATCGGCACCGCGCAGGAGCTTACCGGCGCCGAAAAGCGCGTTTCCATGTTCTACGTTCGCAGTAAAGGGGATACGGAAGCTACGCGCGCGCAGCTCGCCACATTGTTCCCGCAATACAGCATCCGCTCTCTTTCGGAGTACCTCTCGCTCATGAACTCTTCCAATTTGCCGCAACTTCGCCCGTTCACTCGTACCATGGTAGCCCTCGGCATCATCATCAGCTTCATCGTCGTTTTACTCAACATGCACACGCTGGTCATGGAGCGCACGCGCGAGATTGGCATTCTGAAAGCTCTCGGCTTTTCCCGGTTTGATATTGTTCGAATGCTGCTCACCGAAACACTCATGCTCACCATTTTGGGCGCGGGCCTCGGCGTCGGCCTCACGTTTCTCACCCGGGTCGTCCTGAAAGAGGTGAATCCCGGTCTCACCATTCTCATTTCGCCCAACTGGATTTTCGCCGCCATTGCCCTTGCACTCGCGGGGGCTGCCGCTGGTGCACTCTATCCCGCCGTGCGTGCCGCCACCTACGACCCCGTGGTCGCCTTGGCTTACGAATGAGAGTTCACTTTTTACTGGCAAGGCGGTGTTAAGGACAGCTAGGACCCGGTCCGTGGAAGCTACTCACTTTCGATGACCCGTTCTCCAGATAAACATTACAGCGCGCGGATTCTCGATCGCCGCGATGTCGCTGCGGATTTGTGCATCTTGCGTGTCGACCCGGGTGGCCCGCTCGAATACCGCGCTGGACAATATGCCACTCTTGGCGTCGAGCGCGATGGGGTTCGCACCGAGCGCGCCTACTCTATGGTTTCCTCCCCTTACGAAGAGGCCCTGGAGTTCTTTGTCGAGCTGGTCCCGCGAGGCGGATTGACTCCGGGTCTTTTCCAGTTGCAGCGGGGAGACACGTTGCTCTGTCGCAAAATCGCCAAAGGCCGCTTTATGCTCGACCTTCACAGTGGCCGCACCAACCACCTGTTCATTTCTACGGTGACGGGCATCGCTCCGTTTGTGAGTTACGTTCGCACGATTTATCGCGACTGGAAAAGCGGCGCGAGCCCTATGCCCGGCGAACACAGATTCTTTTGTCTCCAGGGCGCCAGCCACTCTTTTGAATTCGGCTATCGCGAGGAACTCGAGCGGTACGCTTCTGAAGCTCCTTGGTTTCAATACGTCGCAACCGTGAGCCGCCCATGGGACAGTCCGCAGTGGACCGGAGAACTAGGGCGCGTGGACGATCTTTTGCGAAAATACACTGAAGCGTGGAAACTACGGCCGGAGGAAACCACGGCCTACCTGTGCGGGCATCCCAAAATGATCGAGAACAGCCGCGGAATCTTGCATCGCGCCGGTTGGAAAAAAGGCGCCATCCTCGAAGAAGCCTACTTTCAGGTCGCCGCCAAGGAGGCAGGCCCTTCCATCTAATTTCACTGGTGGCCCGGCCACTACCCACGAATCCCTAATCCCCAATCCCTTCTTCAGGCTCCCGGCGCGCTGTCCTCCAGCTGACCAACAATGTCGTCCACCGTGCTCAAGGGCACCAACACGTGGACTTTTTCGTTAGGATCATCCACGTCAATTTGCAGCTTCCCTCCCTGCGTTCGAATCCGCGCGTGCTGCTCGCCGTCTTTCACTTCCACCAACTCGGCGTCCGGAAACTTCTCCAATTCCTTGAACAACGCATGCGCCACAGGAAGAAACTCCCTCGCATCTCTTGCCGCATCGCAGAGATTGTGTTTCGGCACGAAGTGCATGGTCATGGGCACGACTGCCGCGGGAACCCACATGTGAACGTGCGAACCTCCCGCGCGGAACTCGTCAACATCCACGCGAATCACACCTTCGTGAAACGTGTACGCCCCCACCGCCACAAGCGCGCCGCCCAGTCCGAGAGCCGCCTTCGCCAGCAACACCATATCCGCCTCCAAATCGCTACACGCTATTCCGCTTCGACGAAAAGTCTCTAAAAGCTCAGTCCGCCACGTTCTTCGAATCGAGCCAAACCTTCACGGTGTTTTCGCTGTCTTTCACGGAGACCAGCTCCACATCGCCTTGCGTGCTCAGCGCGTGGAGCGCCGCCACCAGGTCCAGTTCATCCTTCCCCGCAGAAAGCAACGCCTCGACCACCTTCATTGGGACCTTCACTTCCACCTGCGACTTCTTGGACCGGCCTTTGTCCACCACATGAACGATTAAGTGATTGCCTTCCTTGGCCACGCGCACATCGTTGGCATCCCCCTGCACGGTGACATACTCCCCATCCTTGGCCGAGCGGACCGCTTCCATGACCGTGCGCAGGTCCACGTCGTTGATCTCCGAATTGTCGATCCTGACCTTGCCGTTGTGCAGCCGGTCATGATTAACCGCCGGAAGCACTTTTTCCGCCAGTTCGAGGGGCACGTTCACGCGAACGGTATCCCCCTTGCCATCGGTGCAAATCACGCGAACATGGAGCCAGCGCTCGCCTTTCTCGGAACTTGTTGACTGTGCAGCCTTTGCTTGGGTGTTGCTGGCCTGTGCCAGGACTCCCGCCGGCGCGAACAGCAGAGCCGGTGCGATTACCAACATGGCCTTGGTGCTGAGCCCTCGATCGAAAGTGGACATGGCGGATTGTCTCCTGGCCGGTGTTGGCAGCTTGGGCAAGTCTCTCGGCTCGCTGACACCCCGGTTCGAACTGAGGACCCGCTCTGCTCTCCGGCTGCTGGATAGAGGTACGAGACACCCCCGAAAAATGTTTCCTTCAGAACAGGGCTACCTTGTGGCGGTGGACGAGGCCTTCTTGCCCAGTCCTAGCTGCTAGGAAGGGCTCGCGGTTATGTCCCGGGCAAGCTTTTGTCGACAATCTTTTACCCCTAGTCTTGAATCTCTCATCCCTGTTTTGCACAGGCGTGCACAGGATTCCACAGCAGAAATTTCACAATTTGCTTGCA
This sequence comes from Candidatus Acidiferrum sp., assembly GCA_035262885.1. Classification (GTDB taxonomy): domain Bacteria; phylum Acidobacteriota; class Terriglobia; order Acidiferrales; family UBA7541; genus Acidiferrum. The sequence goes on along the minus strand of DATFRZ010000067.1, from coordinate 28,932 downwards.
TGGGAAAAACGGTGGGTTTATCGTGACGCCCAGATTGAGCCGGGAAGCCTAAAAAACTTAGCGGCACAATTGAAAGAGGGCGCAGCCGCCGCAAGGCCGTTGCGCCCTCAATGTTTTCGTCCACAGTGTCCTATTCATCCCGCAAACCGATTTGCGTTTTGAATCAGGTGTACACCGGCCTGCACTCAAGTACTCTTGCCTCGGCAGAATCGGCCTGCTACTCTTCACTTTCACTCGCAACGTGCGGCTTTTTCAGTGAAGTATTTCGAGCTTTTGCCTCGGCAAGACTCGCCCATCCAGCCTGTATCTTCGACTCTCAACGGGCGAAATGCTCTTAAGCCGTTGCCGGAGGGGACCTCGATGAAACTCGCCTTGGCGCTTTGCCTTATGGGTCTTTCTGTTCTGTTCTTCTTCTCGGCTTCCGCGATGCCTGCCGGTACGCCACAGATTGTCGTGGATGATGACACGCTGGACTGCCCTAACGCGGCGTTTACGCACATCCAGGATGCGGTGGACGCTGCTGCTCCTGGTTCGCAGATCCGAGTCTGCAAAGGCACCTATGTGGAGCAAGTGACCATCCGCAAGCCGGTCGACCTGGAGGCGGATTCCGGCGCCGTCCTGATGCCTGCGTCCATGCAGACCAATGCCGCAAGCCTCTCGAGCGGCAGGGCCATTTCAGCCGCGCTGCTCGTCTCCAACACCTCGAACGTCATCATCCGCGGTCTAACCCTTGACGGGGCAAACAACGGTATCTCTCAGTGCGCCCCCGACCTCATGGGGGTGTTTTTTCAGAACGCTTCGGGCGAGGTTGATCGCGTGGCTGTTCGCAACTTCAAACTCCCTGCCTTGCTCAACGGTTGTCAGAGCGGCACGGGGATCTTCGTACAAAGCGGCGGCGGAGGGGCGTCGGAGGTTGTGATTCACCGTTCCACGATTCATGATTTCCAGAAAAACGGCATCACGGCCAATGAAATCGGCACCTCGGCCTCCATCGACGGAAACGTTGTGACCGGCCTCGGACTCACCACGGGTGCTGCGCAGAACGGAATTCAAATTGGCTTTGGCGCGGCCGGCTCCATTCAGAACAACACGGTAACGAACAGCGTGTGGGCCCCATGCACGGCTGTCTCCACCTGCACTGCTGTCTCCACGAACATCCTTGTGGAGCAGTCCGACGGCATCTTGATCAAGAGCAATAATGTCGGCATCAGCCAAGTGGGCATTTTCATACACGGCAACCAGAGCACGGTCGGGGAAAACCAGACTTTCGCGACCAGCGTGTTTGACGGAATTCACATCGAAGGTAATCAGTCACAAGTGAAGGGAAACGACGTTTTCAATGGCGCACAATCTGGCATTTTCATCGACGGCAACAACAATGTCGTGCGCCGCAATACCATCACGGAAGCGGCCTTCGGCATTCTCAAAATGGCGGGCTCGACAGGCAACCTGATTCGAATGAATGAAGTTTTTGCCGCTCCGGTAGCCATCCAGGATCCGTCTATGCCCAAGCTCTCTGCGCTCGTTATGCCGATGCGTTAAAGGTTCAGTCTCTCTCGGTGGCTGCCTGAATCAGAGAACTTGTGTGGTCAGCTGTGGACCGCAGTGGCGCCTCGCGTCCCCGAGCGGTCACTTTTTCCACGGCCTCGACATTCCCGTTCCGCACCAAGAGCGCCCAATCAAAATTGTTTACCGTGGGGCACACGTGGCGGGGAAGGAGATAAAGCGCCTCGCCGACTTCAGGTCCCGCGCCGTCTCCCGCGACCGCCATGGGCAAGTGTTCTTCGCTGGGAGAAAGAGGCGTAAGCTGCGGGGGGCCAACGACCACACACGTCGGGACGCCAGCGTCCGCGGACACCGCCTTGTGCCCGGCGTCGCACGTAATCACCCCGGTGCGCGGGCGGCTAACGACTCTCGTCAAGACCAGCACCGCAGGCCGCAACCCATACTCGGCTGGCAATTGCGCCAGGCTCGTCGCATCGTTGTAGGCAATCGTCCCGGGCGAAACTCGATGCACGAACTTTTGCCCGCGAAACCCCTCGTACGCGAGCGAGCACGGAAGCGTCGGCGTGCCCGCGGTGATTACTTCCGGCACGCTCACCCCGCTGCGTGCAACCTCACTCACCACCTTCAGCAAGTTCTCGTAACCCGCGTGTGCAGCAGCAGTTCGCTCGTGTTCTTCGAGTCCGCCATATTGGCCGTCGTAGTAATGCAAGCCGCGAAATTCAAGATCCGCGTCCATGACCGCGCGCGCTAGCCTCGCGACCTCCGCGCCGTGACGCTGTTCGATGCCCGTGCGATTCATTCCCGGATTAATGTCGAGAAACACGCCGACCCGGGTTCCTTGCCACTGCCGCACCTGGTCATCGTTTTCCGCCAGTATGGAGATGCGCACGTGCGGATACGCATCCGCAATTTCGCTCACGCGGCGCGCGTTCGCGCCCACCATAGGATAAGCAACGAGCACGTCTTTCGCGCCGCTGCGGCAAGCCACCAGCAGCTCCAACGTGGTGGCGCATTTGAAGTTGAGGACGCCGCGTTCGGCCATCATGCGCAATGCATATTCGAGCTTCGCGGTCTTCACGTGCACGCGCCAGCGATTCGCATCTCCGTCCAGCAAATGCAAAGTTTTTGCTATGTTGGAGGAAATGATCTCCGGGTAGACCATCAGGGCGGGCGTGAGCACATCCTCGATGTTTGACACACGATACCGCTCATTCCAGGCAAACTCATGCAGCATGAATTTCAATATTCCCATCGTGGATCCGATGATAGCGCGTTACGGGGAATCCGGACCACCAGCTCACAAATTGGTGGGCAGCGGGATCGACATCATTGCGGGCAGAAGGAGTTACATGGCTCCTTTGAATCTCGACAGCTCTGCATGACTCGCGTGACTTGGTGCAAAGAGTTTAGTGGGGCGGCCAGGCTCTGCCAGACTCGCGATGCACTGGCCAGGTCGTGCGTGTGGAACCCGCCGATTCCCGATGATGCGGCGCCCGACGGCAACGCCTGCGCAAAGTTCCTCGGACTGCGTTACCTTCTCGGTCCTAGCGCGGTGGTCTGAGAGACCGGTCTTCGCAGTTTCAATTTCTCCCTTCTGCTGTCGCGCGGGTTTTGCACAGGCGTGCACAGGATTCCACAGTTGAAATTGCAGAATTCTCTTGCCAGGGAAACGTGCCGGGTTTACGCTCACGCTCAGATTGAGCCGGGAAGCCTAAAAAACTTAGCGGCACAATTGAAAGAGGGCGCAGCGGTCGCAAGGCCGTTGCGCCCTCAATGCTTTTGGCCTTCCTCTCGCCGCAAATCTGGTCGCAATAGCGTTTAACAACTCCCAATTTGGAGTGATGGGATTAGCAACGGCGAATTCCGGATCTGGCCTTCGCGCAACTTACACGGCGCACGCCGACTCACCCGCCTTGCAAAGGGCCGTACAAAACCAGGTGGAGCCGGCTGAAGCTCGGCCTCTACAAAGGGATGAAGGTTAACGGAGGACATTCCTGGCGTAAGATACGGGGATGAATAAGACGCAGGGATTTTTTCAGGGCAAGGCGGTGCTTATCACGGGCGCTTCGTCGGGGATTGGCGAGGAGCTGGCGTGGCAATTGGGGCAGGCGGGAGCACAACTGACGCTGGCGGCGCGGCGGAAGGAATTGCTCGAGAAACTGGCGGAAAGGATTGCGGCGGCGAAACCGGCGCCTTTGGTGGTGCAATGCGATGTCACGCAAGACGGGAGTCTGCAAAAGGCTGTCGACGAATCGGTGAGCCATTGGGGAAAACTGGACGTGGCGATTGCGAATGCCGGATTCGGCGTGGTTGGTGCTCTGAAAAAACTCACAGTCGAGGATTACCGGCGGCAGTTCGAGACCAATGTGTTTGGCGTGCTGCGAACGATTTACGCGGCCCTTCCTGAGATCGAAAAAAGCAAAGGCAACATCGCCATCATTGGGAGCGTTTCAGGGTGGGCGGCGACGCCGGGAGCTTCGCCGTATAACATGAGCAAGTTCGCCGTGCGCGCGCTGGCCAATGCGATTACACCGGAGCTGGCCTTGTCGGGAGTAAAGGTGACGCTGATCAGCCCGGGCTTTGTGGCCAGCAATATCCGACGTGTGGACAATCAAGGGCAATTCCGCGAACATGCCAAGGAACCAATTCCGGCTTGGCTGATTATACCGACGGACAAGGCTGTCGGTCAGATTTTGCGGGCCATTGCGAAAGGGAAGCGGGAGTCCATTATTACGGGCCACGGGAAGGCTTTAGTTTTTCTCGAGCGATTCATGCCGTGGGTGATTCGCACATTCAGTAAGAAAATTGCGGCGGGGCGAGGGGGGTATCGGTTGGAGCCGAAGGATGAAAAATAGAGAAGGGAAACGTAGGAGCATTGCTGGTCTGATCGGGCTGGGTAAGGGGCAATCAAGCCAAGATCCCTCGCTGCGCCTGCTTAGGGCAGGCTGGCTCGGGATGACCATCGTCGCTGTTTTCAACGGGCTACGCGACGCCAAACGTTGAACGACAAACGCGGACTTTGAGCTGTTCACTGTTGGCTGCACGCTGACTTTATTTTTTGGGGGGCTTGGATTTTTCAGATTTGTCCGGGTTTTCGTCAGGCTCGCTTTCGGGGAATTTCACGTGCCAGATGTCCTTTTCATTTTGCAGGCCGAACACACCAACTTGATTCGCTTCCGTGGTTCCGACGTGGCCAATCCACACTACGCGAAATTTCTTTTTCCGCCATAAGCGGCACACTTCGATGGTTTGCCCCGGAGTGGTCAGGAAGCCAATCCCGTCAAGGCGCGCGCCATCCTGGCTGAGGTCGATGGTGTAGCTGCTTTGTTTGAAAGTATTTCCTCGCGCATCAGTGCCCTTGACGGTCACGCGTAGCATTTTGGGTACGCGCTGTTGCTTGCGAGACCTGCGCCAGAAATCGGGGATGGGATGCTTGAAAGCCAGCCCGACTTTCGTTTCGCGGTCGGTGTAAGGGTCGAGATAGGCCACGCGAACTTCCTGCTCGAGGCCGTTGCTTCGCTGCATTAGGAATACAGAGTCGCCTATTGCGAGTTTGGTTCGGAGCATCACCAAAGCGCCGCTGGCGTTGACGGTTTGCGTTTCCGTTTCTTCGTGAAAAGCGCCGCGCTCTTTGGTGAACCCATAAACGACGACCGGGATGCGGAGAGACGTGCGTTCGCTGGAGCGCGGGATTTTCTTTGTCGCTTCGGCGGAGATGGGGTTACCAAAGGTGAAAGCAGATTTTTGTGTGGAAGGTGGCGGATCGTCCAGCGGGGCCACGCTAATCACTTCTTTGGGCGCGCCGGTCTGCGCGCCGTGCTCGCGGCACTTGAATTCCCAAGTTTGTTGCTGGATTTGCTCGTAAGTTTCCGAGCGGTCTGCAAGCGTGACCCAGGAGTCGGCTTCGCAGAGAGGGCAGCGCAACCGAATGGCAAAACTTCCAGGCATTCTTAGATCCTGTGAATTCAGGATACCTTGAAGCGGGCGCGCGCATTTGGATTGCAATGCTGAGACTCCGTCGAATAGTAAATGGCCGGGAAGAGCAAAGTGAAGGCGCTTGCGAGGTGAGTAGAAATGCCCGCTACGGTTTCCAAACAAACGAAAACGCAGAAAAGCGAGTTGGGCGAATGATGTCGAATCGAACGTGACTCGGTATGTCTGGCTGCCGGAGCGTGAGTTCCGCTTGGGTTTCGCTGCCGGGAGGGAGATCGGGCAGCGCGACTTCCTGCTGTTCCAAAGGGATGCCGGCTTGATTGTAAGCGACGCCACGCAAGCGATAGCCGCGAAGAGTGTACGCAGGGATGCTCTGGCGCGTTTTTACCAAGACGTGAAAGGAATTCAGGTGATTTTCCACCGAGAGAGAGGCCACGGGACTGGATTCTTCACGAAGGGCGTCAAAGGAAGGTTTTCTGGCGCCGAAAATATCCACGACGCCGTGAACGTTTTGCTGAAGCGCGCCCACGCCGCTGAAGCCGACTTGCGAACGATAGTCGTTGTAGCAAAAGAAAATGGCTCCAGCGACATAATCTTTTGAACGAAAGACGCCGTCGTGCGAACGTAGAATCTCGATGCGACGGGCGTCGTCCTCGGGGCGCTCTGGCACGCAGGCGCAGTAGCCGTACTCAGAGATGACGACAGGCTTGTCGGGAAAAGCGGCGCGCACGGCGTCGAGGTACTTGCCGATGGTTTCGAGGTTGCCCGGTGACCAAGTGCCGACATATTCGTTCATCTCGATGAGGTCCATCAGCCCGGCGACATCGCGTTCGGGAGTTTTTTCCAGAGAATTCGAAGCGTAAGTGCAGAGGCGGTGGGGATCGAGCTTTTTCACCTCGGCGAGCATGCGTTTGGCGAATTGATAGGCGGCGGGAAGCTGGCCGCCCACTTCGTTGCAAACTCCCCACATGACCAGCGAAGGATGATTGCGGTCGCGCGCAATCATTTCGCGCATTTGCTCAATGCCGTTTTCGAGAACGTCGGCGTCGGGTTCCGCATCCATGCCTTTGAAAGATTCCCAACCCCAGGCGGGGATTTCGCTCTGAATCAGAATGCCGTGACGATCGCAGTAGTCGAGGACGCGGCTGTCTTGCGGCCAATGAATACGCGTGAACACGCAATTCAGATGCTTCAAATCGTTGTGGTCGTGAACGATCCAGCTTTCCGGCTCGGCCATGCCGAATTCAGGATTGCTGCCGCCCATGCGCTCGACACCCATCAGACGCACGGCTTCGCCGTTGAGATGGAGTGCTCCGTTTTTGACCTCGAAGCGGCGAACGCCGAATGTTGTCGTGAACCAGTGGGCTTCGTGTTCGTCCGCGAGGAAGAACTCGAGACGATAGAGATGAGGATGATCGAAGTGCCACAGTTGGGGGTTGCTGAGAGTTGCCGAAATAGCTAGGGAATGCGCGGAGCGAGGAGCAATGGAAAGGTGACCGGCGTTGGATTTGGCGAGGACTGCGAGACCGGTACCTTCCTCAATGACGCGAAAGGATGCATGACCTCGCCACATGCTGGAGCTGGCGTTCCGGCAATGCGCCACAATCGTAAGCTGGGCTTCCGAGTTGCGGGAATCGGGAAGAGCGTCTACGTCGAGCCGTTCGGCAAATACTTCGGGAGTGATGAGCAGTCGCACGGGGCGGAAAATGCCGCCGTCGTGAGGGAAGTCGCTGGAGCGCCCGCGTGGGAACATGTGAAGGTTGAAGGAGTTATCCACACGCACGACGAGGGAATTGGGGGCTCCTGCGTGGACGAGATGCGAGACGTCGAAAGTGAAGGCGGTGTAGCCTTTGCGTGCGTGTTCACCGGCGAGTTTGCCGTTCACCCAAACCGTGGCGGTGTGGAATACGGCAGCAAACTCGATGCGAATGGCGGAGCCGGTCCATCGCTCGCGAACGTCGAAATTGCGCTGGTACCAGGCAACGCCGCGATACTCGACAAATGAAGACTGAACCTGCCAGGTGTGCGGAACGGTGACGTTGATCCAGTCGTTTGGGACGAGGCTTGCTGCGAACCAATTGTCGCGGAGGCCCGCATCTTCGGGGTCGGTGCGGAAGAGCCATTCGCCGCCAAGGCTGGACGATTCTGTCAGGCGCGGGGCCACACGTTTTTGGGGCAGGATTGCTTCGGCGGGCGCTCCGGCAACGCCTGCAGCAACGGTGGCGGTATGGACAAGAAATTTGCGGCGAGAAGTCAATGGCGTTACCAGAGACTGTCTTTTAACACAGAGTGCACAGAGGACACAGAGAAGAAAACAAACTCAGTGCGGGTCCGCGGCAGTTTACGAGATTCGACCAAGGCATTCAAACCTGAACATGCTCGAGGTCGAGGCTGCGGCTCGCGCACTTGGCTGGGTTGGGCCGTAACTTTTACGAACTTGGGGGCTCCTATGGATGCAAGGGCGAAGCTCGCGACAAAGGCTCGCCGAAAATCCATGCACGGGAGAGATTCGAATGGTTAGCAAGATGAAGGCGGTTTTGGCGTTAGCAGCGGTAGCGGCTTTTGCGTTCCAGGTCCCGCTTCGCGCTCAGGAACCCATTCAGCAGGACAAAATGCAAAGCGACGACATAAAGCAGAACAGCGTGAAACAGGACGACAAGAAGAAGGAAGACAAAATGTCGACGGACAAAAAAATGGACACGAAAAAGAAGAGCAAGAGGGACAAGAAAAAGAAGGCCGACAAAATGGACAACAGGAAAGACGAAAAGATGGGGGACAGGAAGAACCTCGGTTAAGAGCAGGCCGCTTGCTGGGAGCGGCTTTGCTGAAGCGGTGCGGTGCACTAGACTCGAAACGACGATGCAAGCGGCGGCGAGACAAGAAGCAGAACTGATCCGGCGGATTGTGGCGGGGGAGAAAGAGCTGTTTCATGAATTGATCCGGCCCTACGAGAGAATGGTGTACGTGACGATTTTCTCGATCGTGAAGAATGAATCGGAGGCGGAAGACGGAGCACAGGAGGCCGTGATCAGCGCCTACCGGCACCTTGGATCGTTTCGCGCCGAGGCCAAGTTCAGCACCTGGCTGACCACGATTGCGATTAACGAGGGAAGAAAACGGCTACGCAAGGCCAAAGCTGCTGCCGAGAGTTCGATCGAGGAAGAGATCGAAGAGAAAGAAGGCGATTACACGCCCGCACCGCTGACAGATTGGCGGGAAATCCCGCTCGAGGCGGTGGAACGCAAGGAGTTGCGCGTGGCTTTGCGCCAGGCTGTCGCAAATCTTCCGGATATTTACCGGCAGGTTTTCACACTGAGAGATTTGGAAGAATTCAACATCGAGGAAACGGCGGAAGCGCTGGGACTTAACCCAGGCGTAGTAAAAGTACGGTTGCACCGGGCACGAATCCTTTTGCAAAAACAACTGGTTCCGTATCTGAAGACTATGGCACCTGCGCGGAAGGGGTTCTTTCGGAGGGGGCTATGAAGCTCGAGTGCAAACACGTGTGGGAGCACATCTCCGAATACATCGACGGAAGCGTGGGCGCTCAACTGCGCGAGGAGATACAGCGGCATCTGGAACACTGCGAAATCTGCTCGGCGATTTTGGATTCGACGAGAAATATTCTGATCTTGACGGCGGATGACCGGACGTTTGAGCTGCCGGTGGGATTCAGCGAACGCCTGCACGAGCGGCTGGCGAAAGAGATAGAGAAGTCTACGCAGCGTCCCAACAACGAGTGAAAACGGGCATTGGACCTAAGACGACACAACGCTCGCCTGCAACTGGGAAAATTACGGCGGAACGAGAAAATTCCCTGCCCGTGAGACTTTTCGGACAAAGCAGAATCACATGGCAGGATTCTGGCTTCACCCCGGCCAGCGACCTTATTGCGAAATTCTGCAGGCTATTCTCATGACCGAGAACATGAGGCTGGCGGTGTCTTCGGGACGCCCTCTCGTACGATGGGCCCCGATTCCGGACTTCTTCGGAAGCGGAATAGTGAAAAGCCTGTAGCCTCAAACTGCGGTTCTAGCAGGCCGACCATCGAGGTTCTTTATGGCCAGCGGTGGATGAAGGGGTGAGTGATCCACTCGGCGGCAAGCAACAGCAGAGTAAGAACCGCGAGAGCGATTTGGAAGCGCTCGGAATTGAGCTTCTTTTTTGCTATAGGCTGCACGCGCCATTGCGCTGCGGGCTTGTTTCTTAAGGCGCGCACTTTGGCGATGACATAAAGATTGATGACGGCGCCGAGGAAGGCCAGAGCCATCATGGGCATCCGGATGGCGTCTTGATGAAAGCCGCGAGCTGGGGCATGGATTCCTGCCGCTGCGGCGAGAGCGGAGAGGCCAATGGCTACGCGCAGACCGCTAATGGCGACGATCGCGGTGCAGGCGCTTTGCAGAATCGCAAAGACGAAGCTGGACCAGTTAGCGAACGAGATGTTGATCTTAAACATCCGCAACCCGCGATCCGGGGCACTGGGTTGCGGGATTTCTGCGGCGTTTTGAGTGAGATCGGCCATATTGTGCTTAGACGCCGCCCGTCAGGAATTTGGTGCCCACTTTAGATAGACGGCGGCGAGGGGCGGAAGGGTTAGGACAAGCGAATTGGAGTGGCCCTGCGCGGGTTGGTCTGAAGCTTGCTGGCCGCCGGCGTTGCCCACGTTTGAACCGCCATAGTGGGAAGCGTCGGTGTTGAGGATTTCGCGATAGTAGCCGGGCTGTGGAACACCGAGACGATACCCTTCGCGTACAACCGGAGTGGCATTCAGGACTACAACGAGCAAGTCTTCGGCTCTCTTGCCGCGGCGCATAAAACTGAGGACGCTGTTGTCGGCGTCGTTGGCGTCAATCCATTCGAAACCGTGCCACTCGAATTCGACCTGATGAAGTGCCGGCTCTGCCGAGTAGATGTGATTGAGGTCGCGGACCAGATTCTGTACGCCGCGGTGCGAATCCCACTGCAATAAACGCCAGTCGAGGCTGCGCGCTTCGCTCCATTCGCTGCGCTGCGCGAATTCCTGGCCCATAAAGAGAAGCTTTTTGCCCGGATGGGCGTAGTGATAGCCATAAAGCAGGCGAAGATTGGCGAATTGTTGCCACAGATCGCCAGGCATTTTGTGGAGCAGCGAGTTTTTACCGTGGACGACTTCGTCGTGCGAGAAGGGAAGAACGAAGTTTTCGGTGAAGGCGTAGAGCATGGAGAACGTGATTTTGTTGTGCTCGTATTTGCGGTGGACGGGATCGTGAGAGAAATATTTCAGTGTGTCGTTCATCCAACCCATATTCCATTTAAAGCTAAAGCCCAGGCCGCCAAGATACGTCGGGCGAGAAACCGCGGGCCAGGCGGTGGATTCTTCGGCGATCGTGAGAATGCCGGGGAATTTGCCGTGGGCGACTTCGTTCATGCGCTTGAGAAACCCGATGGCGTGAAGATTTTCGCGGCCGCCGTATTGATTGGGAATCCATTCGCCTTGTTTGCGCGAGTAATCCAGATAGAGCATGGAAGCGACCGCGTCTACGCGGAGTCCGTCGATGTGGTACTTGTCGAGCCAGAAGAGCGCGTTGGAAATCAGATAGTTTTGGACTTCGTTGCGGCCGTAGTTGTAAACGAGCGTGCCCCAATCGGGATGCGCGCCCTGGCGCGGGTCGGCGTGCTCGTAGAGATGGCTGCCATCGAATTGCGCGAGGCCGTGCGCATCGCGTGGAAAATGCGCGGGAGTCCAGTCCAGAATCACGCCGATGTTGGCTTGGTGGCAGCGATCAACGAACCGCATGAATTCTTGAGGCGAACCGTAACGGCTGGTGGCGGCGAAGTAGCCGAGCGTTTGGTAGCCCCACGAGCCATCGTAAGGATGCTCCATGACGGGGAGCAATTCGAGGTGCGTGTAGCCGAGGTCCTTGGCGTAGGGAATAAGCTGATCGCCGAGTTCGCGGTAGGTGAGCCAGCGATTGTGATCTTCGGGAACATGGCGCCAGGAGCCGAGATGAACTTCGTAGATGGACACCGGCGATTGGAACCAGTTTTTTGTGGGACGCTGCGAGAGCCAGTCGGCGTCATTCCAACGATAGGTTTCGAGATTGGTGACGATGGAGCCGGTGTTAGGTCGGAGTTCGGAGCCGAAGGCGTAGGGATCGGCCTTGAGCGGGAGCATGTTTCCATCGGGGCCAATGATTTCGAATTTGTAGATGGCGCCTTCGGCGAGTTCGGGGATGAAAATTTCCCAGATTCCGGAAGAGCCGCGGGCGCGCATGGAGTGGACGCGGCCGTCCCAACGATTGAAGTCGCCGACAACGCCGACGCGTTTCGCGCTGGGAGCCCAGACGGCAAAGTGGACGCCGCCCACGCCTTCGAGAGTCATCAGGTGAGCGCCGAGTTTTTCGTACGTGTCGTAATGCCGGCCCTCGCCCATGAGGTACAGGTCAAACTCGGTGAGCACGCAAGGGAAGGCATAAGGGTCGTAAATCTCGAAGGTCTCGCCGTAGTAGGTTCGGAAATGGATTTTGTAACTGGACGGCGCGAGGCGGTTGGTTTGTTGCAGCGGCAAGACCGCTTCAAAAAAACCGTCGTGACCGATCTTCACAGCTTCGGCGACATGGGGAGATGCAAGTTGCGGGTCATCAGACGAGTGCGGCTGCAAAGAGATATGCGCTTCCGCGGCCCAAGGGAGGAAGAATCGCACGGCCGAGCTGCCTTCTACAGGATGCGGACCCAGAAAAGCGAAAGGATCGGAATGACGCCCGGTCACGACCGCGTTCACCTGAGAATGGAACCTCGGATCGCGGGATGCGGCAGATTTCGATTGTGAGGCAGCGGCGAGATGTTCGGACAACGGCGGAGCCTCCCCTAAAAACGACGAGCCGCTAAAAGGAGCGATCTTCCGGACACTGCGGCCGTCCCTTGAATTCTAGGGCGTTCTCGCAGAAATGCCAAACGTTGGAGGCCAGAGAGGTTTGCGATCCCCGGCAACTGTGCTCGTTCACAAAAACCTAGCAAGAAGAGTGTTCGACAATGAGTGTTTGACAATGAGTGTTTGACACTATTGACCTTGCGTGGCGCAGCAAGTATCATCCGCGCAATTCCAGGCAAAAACTGAGCGAGTGAGGTTCTCAATGAAGAAGCGAGTGTGCTTGATCTGTTTTGCGGGAGCGCTTGCAACTCTCTGCGTTGCCGGATTGGTGCATGCCCAACAATCGCAGATCCGCCCCGACGTCTACAACGAAATGAAGTTCCGGTACATCGGGCCGGTGGGAAATCGCGCGACGGCTGTTGCTGGTATTCCCGGAAATCCCAACGTGTATTACGTAGGTGCGGCTTCCGGGGGAATTTTCAAATCCACCGATGGCGGCATTCACTGGGATCCTATTTTTGACGACCAACCAGTGTCGTCGATTGGTTCCCTGGCTGTTGCAGCGAGCGACCCGAACATCGTGTGGGCGGGAACCGGGGAATCGTTTATTCGAAGCCACATTTCCGTCGGCAGCGGGATTTACAAATCCATCGATGCGGGGAAGACCTGGAAGCTGATGGGGCTGGAGAAGACCGGGCGAATCGCGAACGTCGTGATTGACCCACGCAACCCGGACATCGTGCTTGCATGTGCGCTGGGTCACGCCTACGGTCCGCAGCCCGAGCGCGGCGTTTTCCGCACAACCGATGGCGGGAAAAACTGGGAAAGGGCTCTGTTTGTCGACGAAAACGCGGGTTGCTCGGACATGGGCATGGATCCCAACAATTCCCGGGTTTTGTTTGCGGGAATGTGGCAACTGGAGATTCATACTTATGGACGAAAGAGCGGCGGACCTGGGAGCGCATTGTTCAAGTCCACGGACGGAGGCGCGACTTGGAAGCGGCTGGAAGGGCACGGGTTGCCTCACGCACCGATAGGCAGAATTGCTGTGCGCGTCGCGCCGAAGGATTCAAGTCGCGTGTACGCGCTCATTGAAACCGGCGACGGCGTGCCGATGGATGGCAAGCCCACACAAAGCGGCCAATTGTGGCGTTCGGATGACGGTGGAGAAAACTGGCAACTGGTCAACTCGGACAGGCAAATTCGCGGGCGCACGCACTATTACACGCGCGAGGAAGTTTCTCCCGACAACGAAAATGAGGTTTATTTCTTTACGTCCGCCTTCTCGAGGACGCTTGACGGTGGCCACACATTGACAAACATGCCTTCGGTACCCGGGGGCGACAATCACGAAATGTGGATTGATCCTACAAACGGCGACCGCATGGCAGTGGTGAATGACGGCGGTGTGAGCATTTCCGTGAATCGCGGGCACACCTGGGACCGCATTCAACTGCCCATCGCGCAGATTTATCACGTCACGCTCGACGATCAAATCCCCTATTTCGTTTATGGAAACAAACAGGATGGCCCTTCGTACCGCGGGCCGAGCAACAGTTTGCAATTTGGCGGCTTCGGGGGAGCACAGATCTCGCGCAGTGTGTGGCACCCCGTGGCGGGAAGCGAAAGTGGCTTCGCGACACCGGATCCGGTGGACAACAACATCATTTGGTCGACGGGAACTGGCTCCGGAAGCGTTGGCGGTTCCGTCGCGCGTTTCGATGAAAGAAATCGCCAGGCCCGCGAAGTGGAGGTGTGGCCGGAGTCTACGGTTGGAGCCAGCGCTGGGGAAGTGAAATACCGGTTCAACTGGGAATTTCCGGTGACCATTTCTCCGCACGACCACAACAAGGTTTATGTGGGCAGTCAGTTTGTGCACGTCACGACCGACGGCGGAAACAGCTGGCAAGTCATCAGCCCGGACCTGACGCGCAACGACACGAGCCGCATGGGGATTTCCGGCGGACTTACCCCGGACAACATCGGCGTGGAATACGCGGGAACGGTGTTTGCGATTGCGGAATCGCCCAAAGAAACGGGCGTGATTTGGGCGGGAACCAACGATGGATACGTGCAAATTACTCGGGACGGCGGGAAAAACTGGAACAACGTCACCAAGAACATTCCCAATCTTCCCGAGTGGGGAACGGTGAGCAATATCGAAGCGTCGCACTACGACGCGGGGACGGCATACATCACGGTGGACTTCCACCAAATGAACAATCGCGATCCGTTCGCGTATAAGACCACGGATTACGGAAAATCGTGGACGCAGATTACCAACGGCATTCCGCACAGCATGTTGAGCTATGCGCACTGTATTCGCGAAGATTCCGTGCGCAAGGGGCAGCTCTATCTGGGAACAGAAAATGGTTTGTATATTTCGTTCGACGATGGCAAGAACTGGCAGCCGCTGCAGAGCGGGCTGCCGCATGCTCCCGTGTATTGGATTGCGGTGCAAGAGCGCTTCCACGACCTGGCGCTGGCAACCTATGGCCGCGGCTTTTGGATTCTGGATGACATTACTGCGCTGCAGCAGGTGACGCCGGAAATTCTGGCCTCAAACGTTCACTTGTTTGCCCCGCGCGATGTCTACCGCTTCCGGCCAGTCGCGCAGCCCGCTTCCGTTTCCTATGACCCCACGGCGGGACACAACCCGCCTTATGGCGCGCCGATTAATTTTTATTTGAAATCGAAACTCGGCGAAAAAGATCGCGTCAAACTGACGATCAGTGACGCTGGTGGAAAGACCGTGCGCGAAATCGAATGCCGCGCCGCTAGGGAAGAAGCCGCCCGAAGGCCCGCAGGACCGGGCGGTCCCGGCGGGGGTGGCGAAGAGGGCGAAGGTGGGGCTTCGTGTGAGGTCAAGCCGGGCATCAACCGCGTGTGGTGGAACCTCAGGTGCGAACCCAGCACCGAAACGCGGCTAAGGACGAGCCCTTTGTATGCTCCCGACGTCAAACCGGGACCGGAAGGCTGGCGACGGGCGTCGGGCGCGGGACGCGTTGACCTGCTCGTGCCTCCCGCCACTTACACTGTGACGCTGACTTTGGGCGAACAGAAACTCACTCAAAAACTCAACGTGCTGAAGGATCCGCATTCCGGCGGAACAGAGAGCGACATTCAGACGCAAACGCTATTTGTTTCCGGCTTGCGCGATGAAATGAACGCCCTGGCTGCAAGCATCAATCAGCTCGAGTCAACTCGAGCACAACTGGAAGGACTCGAGAAGCAACTGGGAACGGACGACGCCGGAAAAGCCATTCGCAAAGCCGCTGATGACTTGGCGGAGAAGCTGATTGCGGCAGAAGGCAAAGTCCTCCAGCTGAAGGCGACGGGACGAGGGCAGGACGACGTTCGCTGGCCGGCGATGTTGGCGAGCAGAATCACTTATCTTGCCGACGAAACCGAATCCTCCGATTTTGCGCCGACCACGCAGCAAGTGGCCGTGGGAGAAGAGCTCAAGAAACAGGGTGACCAGTTCCAGCAGGAGTATCAGCAGATTGTCGCCAAAGACGTGACAGCCTTCAATGCTATGCTGCGGGAGAAGAACATTCCGAACATCGTGGTGAAGATGCCGTAGCGAACGCTCTTCGACATTGTTGAGAGAAAACGGGAAGGACAACGTCGTGCTAATTTTCCGCGGGTGGATATTTCCTCTCGGTGCTTACCTTATGTTCATTGGGGGTAGTTACGCGCAGGACCGCAGTCAGATGCGCTCGATGGTGATTTCGCGGAATGGGATCGTCGCCGCGGAATCACCTCTGGCGGCGCAAGCCGGCGTTCGAATCCTTGAGCACGGCGGAAACGCCGTAGACGCGGCTATTGCCACGAACGCCATGATGGGCGTGGTCGAGCCCATGATGAACGGCATTGGCGGGGATTTGTTCGCGATCGTCTATGACGCGAAGGCCAATAAGCTCTATGGATTAAATGCCAGCGGCTGGGCGCCGCGGGGATTGACGATCGAATACCTGCAAAACCAGGGAATTCGCAGCATGCCGCAGCAGGGCGTGAATTCGATCACCGTGCCCGGCGCGGTGGATGGATGGCAAAAGCTTGCGGACAAATTCGGCCGCAAGAAATTGGCCGAGGATCTGGAGGCCGCGATCCGAACGGCGCAGGAGGGTTTTCCGGTGCCGGAGTGGACTGCGGCGTATTGGGCCGCGTCGGTCGATTACCTGCGCACGGACGACGCAGCCACGAAGACGTATTTGACGAACGACCACGCCCCAAAAGTCGGAGAAGTATTTCGCAACGCGGACCTGGCATGGTCGCTCGATCAAATTGCGCGCCATGGCCGAGATGCGTTTTATAAGGGAGAAATTGCGTCAAAGATTCTGGAGTCCATGAAGCGGCACGGCGGCCCAATGGTGGCTGCCGATCTTGCCGAGTTCTCGAGTGAGTTTGTCGAGCCCATTTCGACGACCTATCGCGATTGGACTGTCTATGAGCTTCCGCCCAACGTGCAGGGCCTCGCCGCGCTGGAAATGCTGAACATCATGGAGACGTTCCCCATGGGACAGAAGGATTGGGGATTTGGCTCGCCGAATGCGCTCCATGCCATGATCGAAGCGAAGAAACTGGCGTACGCGGACTTGCTCAAGTACATCGGCGATCCGCGAAAACAGAAATTGCCGGTGACCACGCTGCTATCGAAAGAATGGGCCGTGCGAAGGGCGAAACAAATCGATGCGGATCATGCGAACTGCGAAGCCGCTGCCGGAGAAATCTCTGCCGGAAATGACACGACGTACTTGAGCGTCGTGGACCGCGAAGGGAACATGGTGTCGCTGATTCAGAGCAATTACGAGTCTTTTGGCTCGGGAATCGTGGCGGCCGCAGCCGGCTTTGCCCTTCACGACCGCGGCGGACTTTTTTCGCTCGACCCCACGTCGCCGAACGCCTTGGCCGGAAGAAAGCGGCCACTGCACACGATTATTCCCGCGTTCGCCCAGAAGGGCGACACGCGCGTGGCGTTTGGAATCATGGGCGGATGGAATCAATCGCAGGCACACGCACAATTCATGGCCAATCTGGCTGATTTCAAGATGAACATTCAGGCAGCGCTGGAAGCGCCGCGGTTCAGCAAGCATTCATTTGGGGGCTGCGATGTGGGCATGGAAAACCGCTTTTCGCAGAAGGTGCGCGACGAGTTGGCAGCCAAGGGACACAAGATCGAATTGAAAGGCACGTTCACAAGCTTCGTCGGAGGCGGGCAAGCGGTGATGCGAGACTTCGCCGCGGGCGTGAATTACGGCGCCTCCGACCCGCGAAAAGACGGCCAGGCCGTGGCCGAATTGCCCTAGAAGGCGTGTTTTTCACCGTTGCAGCCCTGCGCAAAAAAGTTCCCTCCATGAGCCTCGAAGGGGAACAGAGGTGCCATTCGATCGAGGACTAGCTCCCGGAGTCGGCAGGTAAGTTATTGTACATACAAGACTTAGAGTATGGAGTCTTGGCGGGAGAATTGCACCTGTACTTTCGGTCAGGGTCCGCCGTCCCGCAGCCAAGCGACCTGGACGAGGAGATTCCTTTGAGACCCGTTCGAGTCGCTCGAAGCCTCGTGTGTTTCCTGCCGCTCGCTGTTCTTTTGCTCGTTTTCACTCCTGCGAGTCCTGCGCAAGACACGAATGTGTCTGGCCGCTATCAGTGCATTCAGGTCAAGATGAAGGGAAAAGTGAATGCGTGCAAGGCGGCACCACTGATTCTGAAGAATGACGGGAAATTTGAGCTGCGCGGATGGGAAGGCAACTATCTTGTGAAGGGGCAGTGGGTGGAGCTTTCGGATTCACTGATCAAGACGCGGGCGAAAATTGAGGAGGGACACAAAATCGTACTGCGCTATTACGGGAAACACGGGTTCGTGGAAATGACCTATGAGCGCCGCGTCGTTGAACTCGGAAAAACTGCGTTGAGCTGAGTGGCGATGGAAATCAGGGTAAATTTCGTACTTTTCGAAGAGCTTAAGGGAAAGCCAGACGGCAGCGGCGCCGAAACCCGGATTATGATTGCTCGCGTGAGCCAAGACATGGATTCCGCGTTGAACTCCGCGTTTGACACACCCGAGTAGTTTGCTCTTGGTATAAGCCGAGATAGTGAAGTCCTAGTTTTTCAAGCTACTTTCCGTCTTCCCTTGAGGCGAATTGTGTGGTGCCCAGAGGGAGGAGAGCTGCCGGAAACCGTCTGCGTCTCGAAGCCGCGTTTGGACACCGTAATACTGTATTTCACGCCGCGCTCGTGCTGATGTAAGTAAAACGAACACACTAGTATCATCGGTGAAGCGCTTCGACGACCTTCACCGGTGTGACAGCCTCATAGACCGGACGATTGACCTCAAGAGTTATCTCGGCGTCTTTCAGGAGTCGAACCATCTTCAGTCGTCACCGCCACGATGACGTCAAAAATTCAATCGTGGCTCCGCCGAACTGCACGGCCTAGCGCCGAAACCGTCAGGGTAAGGACAATCGGAGGGCGAGTCCAGGCGCTTTACTTTGAGGCAGTTTCTTTCTGGCTTTGTTGCCAGCCGCGTCCGCGCAGGACTCTGCCCGCAGCGGTACCCGTGAGTTTGCCGTGATCGTATTCGACTTGGCCGTTCACGATTGTGAAATCAATGCCTTCCGACAACTGATCCGGCTTAACAAAAGTCGCGTGGTCAATGACAGTAGCGGGATCGAAAATCGTGATGTCGGCGAAGTAGCCGGGTTTCAAGAGGCCGCGCCCTTCGAGATGTTCGCGTTGCGCCGGAAGCGAAGTGATTTTTCGAATAGCGGTTTCCAAGGGCAAGAGATGTCCGTCGCGGACGTAATGTCCGAGAAACCGCGGCATCGAGCCCATGGTGCGCGGATGCGCATGGGCTTCGTACGTAGGGCCATCGAGCGACATTTCATTCGCATCCAAGCCAATGCTCGTCCATGGTTGGCTCAAGCCCGTCCGCAAATCCTCTTCGCTGGCCATAAAATAAATGGCACCGGTTTGCGCTGAGTCGGCAAGAACGAAGTCCATCAGCGTATCTTCTGGCGTTTTCTTCCAGGCTTTGGCGACGTCGTCGACTGTTTTTCCTTCGAATTGCTTTAAATCGGTTTTTTCCACGGACGCGATCAGAACTCCAGGCGCTCCGCCACAATCGTAGAAAAGGTTTTCCCAGTCGGGGTGATCACCGGCGAGTTCCTTCTTGATGCGCGCGCGAGTGGCGGGATCTTTCAAGCGATCAAGCAATTTCTGGACGCCACCGTCCGCGACCCAGGGCGGAAGCGCGGAAGCGAGCGCCGTTGCGCCCGCGGGGTAAGGATACATATCGGCAGCAATGTCGAGGCCGGAGTCACGGGCTTGTTGAATGTTGGCGACGACTGCTTTCATGCTGCCCCAACGCGGCTTGCCGCTTACCTTTAGGTGAAAAATCTCCACGGGGAGTTGCGCCTCCCGGCCGATTCGAATGGCCTCTGCCAGCGCCTGGATTTCTGAAGCGCCTTCGCTGCGCATGTGCGTTGCGTACATACCGCCGTATTTGGAAGCAACCTGCGCTAACGCAATAAGCTCGTCGGTTTTGGCATAGATGTTCGGTGGGTAAATCAGAGCGCTGGAAACGCCAAGCGCGCCATCTTTCATGGCTTGTTCCACGAGAGCTTTCATCCGTTCGAGTTCGGCTGGCGTAGGGGCGCGGTCATCGTCGCCAATCACTGCTTCGCGGACCTGGGCAGAGCCCACGTAAGTGCCAATGTTGAGAGGTGTGCCTTGTTTTTCGAGCCGCTTGAAGTAACCGTCCAGCGTGGTCCAATCAATCGCGAGCTTGTAGTGATCAAGAAAAGGCTTCATCGGCGCAATGGTTTTTTCATTTTGTGGCGCGATGGACCCGCCTTCGCCTGTGATTTCCGTCGTGATCCCCTGAGAGAGTTTGCTGAGCGAGCGATTATCGAGCAACAAGGAAACTTCTGACTGCCCCAGCATGTCAATGAATCCCGGCGCGACTATGCGGCCCTGCGCATCAATTTCGCGCTTTGCGTGCGCGTCACGCAAAGCGCCCACCGCTGCGATGCGGTCGCCGATGACGGAGATGTCCCCGGCAAACCACGGATTCCCCGCGCCATCGATGATGTGTCCGTTGCGGATGAGGAGGTCATAAGCAGCGCCGCTGTCAGGGGCAGCGGTGCCATCGAGACCAGCGTCATACGCCGCTGCAGCGATCTCGCCGAGCGCCTGGCCGGCAACCGTCTGCGCCGCTTCCATGTCCGGAGGAAGCGCAACGTGATTGACGTAGGCCGCAAACGCCAGCTTCTTGTTGTCCTTGGTGATGACATAGCCAACGAGGCCTTTGCCGTTCAGCATCAACTTGCTGTTGAGCTTGTCTTCCGAGCCGAACGTGCCTGTTTTTGCGAACACATGCCCTGCGCCCGGCGAATCCACTTGAATCTTTGCGAGCGTTCCGTCTTTGCCGAGAATTGGGAGCGCTTTGAAGAAAACTTCGTAATCAGGGCGCGTCGTCCAATAGGTCAGGTAATGCACCATGAAGTCCGGAGTGAAAAGATCGGCCCAGTCGCCGCCTGCGCCGTCTCCTTGACCGCTGCCGGAGAGATCCAGCTTCGCGGATTGTAAGAATTCCTGCTCGACATGAAAGCCCGCGTCAAGCGGATTTTTCGTGTCTTTCGCCACCAGCGCGCCGAGAAGATATGGCCCCATTCCCGCGTGCAGGTTCTGGCTGACCTTCAACGTGACTTTGATTTCTTCGGACAAGGGAGGTGAAACGTGCTCGGCGACTTGATTGTCCGCAGTATAGAAACGCGTGAATGGAGAAAAATCGAAGGGCGCTGGCCCGGACGGGGCCTTAATTTCAACACCGGCGGTCACCAGCGCTTCGCGAAAAACCGTTTCGGCAAACTTCGTCGGCGACGGCGCGGCGATCGTCGCAGGCTGGGGTTTGAGCCCGGCGGGCAAGCTCCCGTTAAGAGTCACAGTCACGGAGCCATCTGCGTTCGTGACGAAGTCCGGCCCATCAAACGCAGGTTTGGTCCCTGCGGCTGAGGTTTTCAAATGATTGACAATTTTGATGTACGAGGACTGAGGCGAAATCGTGAGCGCGACGGGATCGCCTTCCTTTGTGCCAGGCGTTCCGACGAGGTCAATTACGTTGTCGTTGATCGTGATGGAGGACATGACCACGTTCGTGCCGCCCTCTCGCGGGCCATCGGGGAACAGGCTGGTGTCAACCAATACGCGGCCCTGGATCTTGTGAATGCCTTTGGCCGCAATGTCCTTCGCGAGCTGCTTGATGACCGCCAGAGGATCCCCGGGCAGCGCCGGCCCTCCGTAAGAGTGATCCTCATCCACAAAGGCGAGCGTGCCGTCGGGCTGAATGCGGTTGGAAAGGTTGGGATCGCCGCTGGCGACGAGAATCAAATCGCCCTTGAGCGCGCCGTGCTTGTCAACTTCGCCTGTTCGGTAGACCCGCGTGTGGAAGCGGTAGTCCGCGCCAAGTTTTGCGAGCACCGTGCCCTCGGTGAGCGTCTTCGTCGTGGAAGCGGGCACGAAAAGTTTGTCACTGTTCAGCGCGTAAACAACTTTGCCCGTGTCCAAGGAATAGAACTCGATGCCGAAGTTCGCGTGCGCAAACTCCGGGCGGCTGACGACCTTCTGAATCCGTTGCGCGAGCGAGTTCTCCGATTGCGCGCGAGCGGAGCTGGCCGAGAATGCGGATAAGAAAACAAGAGCCAGGGCAGGAGTGGCAAGGGTACGGCGTGCTTTGATGTTCAAAGAAAGACCTCCTCACAAATTCGTCGGCGGCACTATTGCACCGCGCCGGTTCCCGGATCCAACCCCAGCTTTTCAAAAGGAACATTCAGAATCGGGTATGCCTTCCAATCCTTGTAGTCAAAATGCCACCACTCGGCCTCGTACACCGTGAAGCCCTCGGATTCCATCGCCCGCCGGAGCAAATCGCGGTGCCAGCGCTGGAGAGAAGTGCCTCCGGCATAGTCTGGAAAAGAGCGCGGCGACATTTCATCATACGTGCCTGGCATCTCGATGGGCTTTCCCGTGGCTAAGTCGTAAAGCGTCAGATCCACGGCGCAGCCACGATTGTGTCGCGAGCCCTGCGTTGGGTTGGCCACAAAGATTTTTCCTTCTGGCGGCGTGGCGTCCCAAAAGATTTTCGTAACGTACCAAGGGCGATAGGCGTCGTGGATGAGCAGGCCGTAACCCAGGGGCTTGACCTGGTGTTGCACGCGCAGGAGAGCTTCCGCCGCGGGGCGCTGAAGAAATGCGCGCGCCTGTGAATATACAGGCGTTCCAAGAAAATCGTTCGAAGTCGCGTAGCGAATGTCGAGATGAATCCCCGGGTCGAGAGGAGCCAATTCTACAAGATCGGGCTCGCGAAAATTGCCGATTTCCTTTGGCGGGGCCGCCGCCAGCGCCTCGGTGCGTAGTTCCGCAATGGCTCGCACCGGTTTTACGCGGGCGACATTCTTCTCGTCAACCCCGTAACCATTCTTTGACCAGCCCCGATCGTTGGTGATCAAAACCTGTTCACCCAACTGCTGGCGGTGAAAAGTCACGACGACCCGCGTTGTACTTGTCCATTCCACCCTGGTTGACTTTTCTATGGGCGGCTCGGGCAGCTCCCATCTCTTGTGAGAAGACTTGTCAATAATGAACATCCTGCCTTCCGACTCGCCGACCGTGAAGGTAGCCTCTTTGGATCCATATTCTCCTATCCATCGTTTCCATTCTTGGGGAACATCGGGAGGCTCAGGACCTGGGAGGATAGCATTCTGGGACTGCGCGAAAGCACCAACTGACAGAAATACAACAATCGTCGCTGCGCCAAACGTTCTTCTCACTCGTAATCCCATTTGGGCGTGACTCAACGCTTCCTTTCGCTTTTACAGAAGACAAGACTCTGTTCGCGAGCGTCTCGGTTGAGGAAACTCCGAAATTGCTTCACGGATTGTACCAGCGGAATCCCTTGCGCTGTTCTTCGGCGATTTCCTTCACGATGGCAAGCGTCTGCGTGCGGTGATACTGTCCCACGGCGGCGAGCAGGGAATTCAGCAGCGCAATGGGAGCAACATAAGATGCCCCAAATGAAGTCGTCTCAACCGAAGCGATAAAAATTTCGTTGCACTCGCGCGCCAGCGGAGAAAGATAAGTGTCCGCGATGCCCACGCAATACGCGCCATTGGCCCGAGCCTGCTCCGCGCCCTCAACGGTCTGTCGCAGCCCGCGGCGGAAACTGATCGCAATCACCAGGTCCTGTTTATTGACCGAGCGCACCAGATGCAACATCCTGCCCGACGACGTGGCGGCAAAAATTGGCAGCCCCAACAAACTGATTTGATACTCAAGGTAACCGGCGAGCTGCGCCGCCAAATCCGCCGCCAGGACAACAATACGCCGCGCTTCATGAAAGCGCTTCGCGAGAGCGACCAGACGCTGGGCATCCAGGCTGTTCTTAAGCCCTTGCAAGTTTTTCAAGTCTTGCTCAAGCGATTCCACGACATGCGCCGGCACGCTGGGGTCGCGCCCGCCGGACTGCATCGTGTCGAGGGAAGTGGCAAAAGCGAGGGAGAGCTCATGCAGATGGCGCTGAAAATCGCGATAGCTGCCGAAACCCAGACCACGAACAATGCGCACTATGGTGGCCGGATCGGTTCGTAGCCGCTTGGCCATGGCGCGCACGCTGAGAAGCACGTATTCACGCGGATGCTCAAGAATCGGGCGGATAATTTCCTGCCGCTTGACGCTAAGTTGCTCGATGCGTTCGCCCAAGTGCGTCGAAGACGACGGGGACGGACCATTCTTGCGTTTCATCAGGCGAGAGGATTGCTTAAATCACACGCTGTGTCAACCGATTGCTCCGTGTGAGTTGGGCTTTCGCTGCTGAACAGGCACGCAACGATTATTTTTTGGTTGCGGCGGTCTTAATCTCCAGGCCTGGCGCGACCACCGGCTGAAGAAATGGCATCATCGCCCGCAGCTTGGGGCCGAGTTGCTCGATGGCATGCTGCTGCTCGCGCTGGCGCGTGGCCAAGAAGTTCGGGCAGCCCTTTTCGTTTTCTTCGATCCACTTTTTCGCGAAGCTGCCGTCTCGAATCTCCGCCAGAATCCTCTTCATTTCCTCGCGCGTCTGTTTCGTCACAATGCGCGGCCCGGAGGCGTAGTCGCCCTGCTCAGCAGTGTCGCTCACCGAATAACGCATGTAGCTGAGACCGCCGCGGTAAATCAGGTCCACGATCAATTTCAGCTCGTGCATGCACTCGAAATACGCAACTTCCGATTGGTAGCCCGCAGCAACGAGCGTCTCAAAACCTGCCTTGATCAATTCACTCACGCCACCACACAGGACGGCCTGTTCGCCAAAAAGATCGGTCTCGGTTTCCTCGGTGAACGTCGTTTCCAAAACGCCCGCGCGTGTGCAGCCCAGTCCCTTCGCATACGAGAGGGCCAGCGCCTTGGCGTTTCCGCTTGCATCTTGTTCCACCGCAAGCAGCGCCGGCGTGCCACCGCCTTCGCTGAAAACTTCGCGCACACGGTGCCCCGGCGCTTTCGGCGCAATCATTGAAACGTCGACGCTGTTTGGCGGCTTGATCGTGCCAAACCTAATGTTAAACCCGTGCGCGAACATAAGCGTCTTCCCGGGCTTCAGGTTCGGCTCGATGGCATCCCGGTAGAGCTTCGGTTGCTTGGTGTCCGGCGCAAGAATCATGATGACGTCGGCCCAAGCTGCGGCTTCCGCTGGCGTGTTCACGGTCAGCCCTTCCTTTTGTGCTTTGGCGCGCGAACCGCTGGTCTCCGGAAGGCCTACGCGGACTTGAACTCCACTGTCACGCAAGTTCAGTGAATGCGCGTGCCCTTGTGAACCGTAGCCGATGATGGCCACCTTTTTCGCCTGGATGAGTGCGAGATCCGCAGAGTCGTCGTAGTACAGATTAGCCATGGGGTCCTCTCATTTTCATTGGTCATCGCGCCGCGCGCGGCCGAATGGCGTGACGCAAGTGTGCACTGTTGTTTAGTGACGCTGGCAGTCGCGTCGAGATTGCGAAACCTTTCTGCAAAACGACGCCGTCTACTTCGCCTTCGAAACTTCGGGTTCGCCTGCGCCACTCTCGATGTCCAATAACGGTGGACGCAGCAAATCGTTGCCCCGCGTCATGGATATGCGCCCCGTGCGCGCCATCTCCAGCACTCCAAACGGACGAAGCACTTCGAGCAAGCCGTCGATTTTGTCCACGGTGCCAGAGACTTCGATGATCAGCGATTCAGGGGCAACGTCCACCACGCGCGCGCGAAAAACCTTGATCAATTCCATCAAGTGTGGCCGATTCTGCTGGTCGGCCGCGACTTTGATCAATGCCAGGTCGCGTTCGAGCAGCGCGCGGCCGGAGATGTTCTCCGCCAGCAGCACGTCAACAAGTTTTTCAAGGCTGGCTTCCAGTCGATGCGCGCCGCGTTCATCCGTGTGCGCGACAATGGTCATGCGCGCGATCTCTTCGTTTTCCGTCGGACCGACCGTGAGCGAGTCAATATTGATGGCAAGCCGCCGCGCGAGAGAGGAGACGCGGTTCAGCACGCCCGGCTTGTTTTCCACGTATGCAACAAGTGTTTGCATGCCTTCATTCCTTCCTTACGCGTCCGAAGCTGTTTCGACCAGCGGATTGTGTGGCCGGCGGATCATGTCGTGCAGCGACGCACCCGCTGGAACCATCGGGTACACGGAATCTTCCTGCTCGACGCGAAAATCGAGCAACACCGTCTCGTTGGCTTCCCGCGCCATTCGAATTGCGGAAACCGATTCCGCGCGAGTGGTGACGCTTCCGGCCCGGATGCCGAATGCGTCGGCCAGCGCGGCAAAATCCGGCGCGACCAGGGGCGTCGCCACGTAACGCTTGTCATAGAAGAATTCCTGCCACTGGCGCACCATGCCGAGATAGCCGTTGTTGATGATGGCGATCTTCACGTTGATCTTTTCCTGCACGATGGTGGCGAGTTCGCTCATGGTCATCTGGAATCCGCCGTCGCCGACCACGACCCAAACTTCGGAATCGGGCTTCGCGAATTTCGCGCCTATGCCTGCAGGCAGAGCAAAGCCCATCGTACCCAAGCCACCCGAGGTAATAAGAGTGCGTGGCCGGTCGTGATGGTAATACTGCGCTTCCCACATCTGATGCTGGCCAACGTCGGTAACCACGATGGCTTCGCCGCGCGTTTCCTTCCAGAGGTCGTTGATGACGTGCGCGGCGTAAAGATGGCCTGTGTCGGGCAAGCTCTGGATGTCGCGCACCGCGGAATCGCCCTTCAGTTCATTAATGTGGCGAATCCAGACGCTGTGATCCCGCGTGTCGATGAGCGGCGTAAGGCTTTCGAGCACTTCGCGCGCGTCGCCCACGAGCGCCGCGTCCACTTTCACGTTTTTGTTGATTTCCGCACGATCAATTTCAATGTGAATTTTGCGCGCGTTTCTCGCGTAAGTGCGCAAATCGCCGGTAACGCGGTCATCAAAGCGCATTCCCACAGCGATGAGCAGATCCGCTTCCTGAATTGCGTTGTTCACCCAAGCTTCGCCGTGCATGCCCATCATTCCAAGGTTGAGCGGATCCTTCGCAGGAAAGCAGCCAATGCCGAGCAGCGTCATGGCCACCGGATAATTTCCCACGCGGACAAATTTCTCAAACGCTTGCATCGCATTCGAAAGCATGATTCCGCGGCCAGCAAGAATCACCGGCCTCTTTGCGGTGTTGAGCAATTCGACCGCCCTATCAAACTCGATTTGGTCGTGATTGTTGCGGATACGCTTTGCGGGCAGCTTGGGTGTGCACGCGTCCCATTCGAATTCGGCTGTAGCCTGTTGCGCATCCTTGGTGACATCCACCAGCACCGGGCCCGGGCGTCCGCTCTTCGCGATAACAAACGCCTCGCGAAGGGTTCGCCCAATATCACCGGCCTGGGTGACCACCACGTTGTGTTTGGTAATCGGCATGGTGATGCCAGTGATGTCAATTTCCTGAAAAGCGTCGGAGCCAATGACTTTGCTGCTCACCTGCCCGGTGACGCAGACAACTGGCGAAGAATCCATCATCGCGGTGGCAATGCCGGTCACCATGTTGGTTGCGCCGGGACCGGAAGTGGCCATCGCCACGCCGACGCCCCCGCTAGAGCGCGCATAGCCGTCGGCCATGTGCGTGGCGCCTTGTTCGTGCCGCACCAAGACGTGGTGCAATTTTGATTTGCCGAGCGCGTCGTACACCGGCAGAATCGCTCCACCGGGATAGCCGAAGATTTCGCGCACGCCGAGACGCGTGAGCGTCTCGCAAAGTATTTCCGCACCGGTAAGCTTCATGGGGTCCTCGCGTTCACAGCAGGCTGAGCGGATGCCGCAAAAGTTACGGGCAAACTCGTAACCGCGCCAAGGGAAGCAGAAGAAACCAGCAGCGCGTACTTGGCCATCACGCCGTTCACGAATCGCGGAGCTGGCGGCTTCCACGAAGCCATGCGCTTCTGGATTTCCGCCGCATGGAGTCCGACGTTCAACTGCCGCCTGGGAATGTCGAACGTGACGATATCTCCGTCGGCGATCGCTGCGATTGGCCCGCCGTTCGCAGCTTCCGGCGCAACGTGACCGGCCATCAAGCCGTGGGTGGCCCCCGAGAATCTGCCGTCGGTCAAAAGTGCCACGGAATCGCCCAAGCCCTCGCCCACAAGTGCAGCTGTGACCGCCAACATTTCGCGCATCCCGGGCCCGCCCTTTGGGCCTTCATAGCGAATCACGACCACATCGCCTGCTTTGATCGCACCTTTTTCGACCGCAGCAAACGCCGCCTCCTCGCTGTCGAACACACGGGCAGGGCCGCTGAAATTCTGTAGATTGTGTCCAGCAACTTTGATCACGCAGCCTTCCGGCGCAAGATTTCCTTTCAGAATGACCAGCCCCCCCGTGGCCTTAAGCGGCGCGCTGAGCTTGCGCACAACTTCCTGCTTTGGAGTTTCTTTTGCGGCGTTGGCTTCATCGGCGAGCGACCGGCCCGTAACGGTGAGGCACTCCCCATGGAGGAATCCGCCTTCCAGCATGCGCTTTGCAACAAGGGCCGTGCCGCCTGCCGCGTAAAGATCCGTCGCAACAAATCGTCCGCCCGGTTTCAGATCGGCAAGAATCGGAACGCGCGAGCTGATACGGTCAAAATCATCAATGGAGAGAGGAATCTTCGCTTCGTTGGCGATGGCCAGCAGATGCAAGACGGAATTGGTCGAACCGCCTGTCGCTGCGACTCCTTCAATTGCGTTTTCAATAGCGGATTTTGTAATGATCTTCGATGGTGTCACGTTCTTGCGAAGAAGATCCATCACCAATTCACCGGCACGTCGGCCGGCCGCGGCTTTCGCTGAGTCTGTAGCGGGAACGCTCGAAAGTCCCATCGGCGCAATTCCCAGAAATTCGCAAACCAGCGCCATGGTGTTCGCCGTGAATTGCCCTCCGCAGGCGCCAGCCCCCGGGCAAGCGGAGGTTTCAAGCGACTTGAGCCGCGCATCGCTCATACCACCGCGTGCGTGCGCGCCAATGGCTTCGTAGACGTCCTGAATCGTTACGGCGTGCCCTTCGAATTTGCCCGGTGCGATGGAGCCGCCATACAAAACCAATCCCGGGATATTCAGCCGCG
>DATFRZ010000066.1:0-7833 GCA_035262885.1 Candidatus Acidiferrum sp. | reverse complement strand
CCCCGCCGCTGCCGCCTTGGCCATCTTTGCCTACCATTCCTTCGACCGCCGCTCCATTTCGGCTGGCGCAACATCTTCCACATGCTGCGCGAGGCCCCACTGATGCCCGAAGGGATCGGTAATCTTGCCATAGCGGTCGCCCCAAAACTGGTTCTCGAGGGGCATATCTACCGTGGCGCCGGCAGCGACCGCACGCTTAAAAACGTCATCCACATTCTCCGTATAGAGGAAGACACCGCACGCGTTCTTGACTCCCGGCGTCGGCGCGGCGTTCATGCCGGGGAACTCGTCGGAAACAAAGATGTGGGAATCGCCGACCTTGAGTTCGGCATGCCCGATTTTGCCGTCGGGCCCTTTCATGCATACGGTCTCGACGGCTCCCAAAACCGATTTGTAGAAATCAAGGGCCTTCCCAGCGTTCTTGCAGGTCAGATATGGAATCACCGAGTGATACCCCTCAGGAATTGCGCGGACAGGATTTGACATGGTTGCCTCCTAGCGGATTTAGACGTGTGCGCACGGAAAACGGAAGGGAGTTTCGGCAGAGCCGTGCGCAAAACCGTTGATACTCCCGCGCGGGCGCTGTGTCAATAGCATTGAAATCAGCTGTCATTGAAATCAGCGCGAATCCTCTTGTGGGGGCGCAGCATGCTGCGCACTGCACGCAAGACTTCATCATCAGATTGACGCCTCCGCAAACTGGAGAGAGAATCCGCGCCAAACCAGCGGGATGAAGGAGGCGCGGATGCGATACGACTTCCTGGTCGAGACCTACGAAACAGAACGCATCAAGGTGCTCAGCGTGTGGAGTGAGTTCCGCGATGAGGATTTGCCGGTGCGTCCTCGCTTAGGTGACCCAAGAGGGCGCAGTGTGCGCGAGCAAATGGTGCATCAGTGCGTGAGCGAAAACCTCTGGTTCATCAACATGCTCGGAATTGACGTGGGCGCCCCGCCTCTTCCTGCCAACGAAACGCGCATCGAATTCATCAAGCGGTATGCCGAAGATAGCGAGAAACGTCTGGACGCGCTAAAAAGCAAAGACGAGGCGTGGTGGGGATCCGAAACAAAATTTTTTGACGTGCAGCGCTCCCGCGCCTGGATTATGGTCAGGCGAATCGCGCACACCGCCCATCATCGCGGGCAGCAAATGGCCCTGCTGCGCATGCTAGGGCGCGATTTGCACAGCAATTACGGCCCTACGGCGGACACCGGCGGCCTCATGCAAAATCACGCACCAACAATTTACGCCTACGACGGCGTAGAGGCGCTGGTCGCCGGAGAATTAGCCCGAGGCGCGAAAAGAAAACTCCCTGCCGCCGGCGAAAACCCGGTTACCGAGCGACCAGACCGAAAGTGACAGTCCCAGTTCCGCTAAATCAGGCGAACAGCCACAGGGGACAGACAGAATTCTAAATGGAAGCAGCCGCGATCGCTTCGATTTCGATCAGAAACCCTGGCTTCGGCAGGGCGGCAACCACCATGAGCATAGAAGCCGGGCGGCAATCCCCCAGGAAACGTGCGCGGATGGACGCATGAGCCGCAAGATCTTCAGCGCTGACGAGATACTGAACGATTTTTACCAAGTGCTCCCGGCCCATGTCCGCTTTTTGCAAAGCCGAGAAAATATTTTTCCACGCTTGCTCGGCTTGGAGTTCGAAGGTCGCAGGCAGCGTGCCATCCTGCAAAACGCCGGGCGTTCCCGAAGTGAAAAGCCATCGCGCAGGGCGCGGGACTTCGGTAGCGTCGCTGTATTTGCCAATGTGCTTTGAAATCCCAACGTCAATGAGAGGGTGGAGGGTCGCGCTCATGTCAAGAGTCCCTTTCTACAGAATTACTTCTGAGCATACGAAAATAGCAAAGTCTGTGACGAGAGGATAGCGCGCGAACTGCTGAAAATCGACGCTCCCTGTGAGTACAGGTTGTGTGTTGCAGCCCGCAGAGAAAGTGTGGGTGCAGAGCAGTCGCCGATAACCGCCCTGCACCCATCCTCGACAACCGCCCGTCTCGTTGCCGAAACGGGGCTCTCTTACTCGGCTTCCGTTCAGTTCTCGTCAGTCCTCAGCTTGAGGGCCGAGCCTCTGCTGGACGCGCCTGCGAACTTTGGCGGGCAGAGTTCTGTGCTGGCCTCCATTGGCGATGGCCTGACTACCAGCTCCCACTCCGCCAAACGTCGGCACTCCCCAAAAGGCGGGCGCATCTCCGCTGTTCGGATCAAACGATTCACCCGAAATTTCGCCGCGGTTATTGATGTCGTCGGCAAACAGCAAAAACTGGGAGCCCTCCACCGTCATGCTGTTGAGGTCGCTCATGACTCCGTTCTGCCAGATAAACGCCCGGAATACGAAGGGTCCTCCGCGTGAGAGACCTACCACCTGATTCTTCTCATTCACTCCCAGAGCTTCGGCGCGAATATCGCCCGGCAGCTTGCCCAATCGCACTAGACCGCCTGCCTGCGTCCACAGGAACGCTTCGAAGTTTCGCGTGCCGTCCTGTCCCGCCGGCAAAGAGAAACCCACGACCGTGCCTTGATTGTTGATTGCAGTAGGGGTGTTCCAGGTGTGCCCGCCAAGGTTCGGAATCTCCGATGGAACTCCGTTTTGCCACAGAACCGAGTGAGCGGCGCTAACGCCTCCGACGGCAATGCCGCACGCGCCAGATATTCCGACCACTTGGCCCAGGTCATTGATCGCCGTAGCCGCGGTCGTGGAATCACCAGGCAGAGGCGGAAGTTCCTTCATCGTGCCATCCGGTTCCCATATCACGGCTCGAAATTGCAAAGTCTGCACGGCGGTACTGCATGTCGGGTCGTGCACAGGGTTCTCTGCCCAACCCACGATTTCACCGCGGTTATTCACTGCCGTCGCATAACTATTGAACCCTCCCGGAAATGGCGGAAGGGCGGTCATCACTCCATTCGCCCACCGAAAGCCCTCGCAAACCTTTCCAGTCGGAGATCCCGTGGCATAGAAGGGGTAGCAGGAGAAATTATCGGCACGGGGCTGGTCCACATTCGTGTCCGAGATTCCTACGATCACCCCCTTGTTGCTCTTGATCGGCCAAGCCACGGCGCTGTTGAAGCCCGGTCCCCCAAGGGCGCCCAGATCGATGACGTTTGGCCCGCCCATCCACAGTGCGGCGTGCGAGACCGCGTCCCCGGGCTGGTTAGTCGCCCCGGTAATCCAGCCGCGATCATTAATCCCATTGCCCGCGCCCTGCGTCCCGCCAAGCGTAGTCAAGGGAATGATGTTGTACAGCGTTTGCGCAGTTTGCGACGTAAGCCGAGCCGGTGCAATTGCGAATGCCGCAAGCAAAGCCATCCCAACGATGCACATTGATGTTCTGAATCTCATGTTGCCTCCCCATTTCAGTTGTGACTTACGCCGAGGGCTCAAGATGCCGGTCTGCGCTCTTCCTCGCACCGTGGCTGACGCGGGGTTCAGCCGAAAGAAGGCAAAGCCGAGCCCGTGGACAACCCTTCGACGCGCGCAAGGTTAGAGCAATGGAAAGAGAAACGTTGGACGTTTGCGGCCCTGAAATCTGGGGGGATGGAGCGATTAACCCGGTGACAAGGCTTGTATCCTGGTCCGAAAACGTCTAGTCGGCCCTCGAAAATGGGCTAGGATTGCCTTTAACGCCAAATGGACCTGGACTGGAAAACTTGCTCGCGGGCGAGGCTGGCGCGTGATGCGCGTTTCGACGGCAAGTTTTTTATCGGCGTGCTGACCACAAAAATTTATTGCCGTCCGATTTGCCGCTCGCGCACTTCCAAGGAAAGCAACGTCCGCTATTTCCCGAGCGCCGCGGCTGCAGCGGAAGCTGGTTTTCGCCCGTGCCTACGTTGCCGCCCTGAATGCTCTCCGGGAACCCGCGCCTGGGCCGGCACGCAGAATACGGTAACGCGGGCGCTGCGCCTAATTAGCGAAACGGGATTGGAAAACGGCGGTGTGGAAGCCCTCGCCGAACATCTTGGAATGGGCTCGCGGCATCTTCGCCGTCTTTTTCTGCGCCACCTCGGGGCCACGCCCAGCGCGGTGGCCCAGACGCGCCGCTTGCACTTTGCCAAAAAGCTGATAGACGAAACTTCATTGTCCATGACACAAATTGCCTTCGCCGCAGGCTTCGGCTCCGTGCGCCGTTTCAATGCTGCCATTCGTAACAGCTATCATCGAACTCCAACGCAAATCCGCCGCGTCGCACAAGAGCTGACCGGCCAATCGGAGAATCATTATGTTTTTCACCTGCACTTTCGCCCACCCTACGATTGGAAACGGATGTTGGAATTCCTTGCGGCTCGAGCTGTTCCCGGCGTGGAAGCGATCGAAGGCGGCTGCTTCCGCCGCTCGATTTCGGTGAACGAACATCGCGGATTCTTCGCAGTCTCACTCAACGCACGTCGCAATGCCCTCAAAGTAAGCGTTCAGATTGACGAGCCGCGTTCCCTCTTCTTCATCATCGAGCGTATCCGCGCCATGTTCGATTTGGACGCGGACTGGGCCACGATTGTGCGAACCTTGAGAGCGGATCGGGCTTTGGCCGCACACCTATGCGCTTATCCAGGAATCCGGGTTCCGGGGTGCTGGAACGGTTTCGAGTTCGCCGCGCGAGCCGTTCTTGAAGAAGGCACTTGTCCGAGAGCCACCCAGGCGCTTGCGGGTCGTGCGGTCAAAGCTTTCGGCGAACCATTCTGCGCTGCCAGCGGCCTTACGCATCTCTTTCCCGCGCCTGAGGCCCTGGCCAATGCCGGCCTGGAAAGCATAGGCGTGCCAGTGCCGCAGGCAGACGCGGTTCGAGCTCTGGCGCGCGCCGTCCACGATGGACAAATCGGTTTTGAAAAAGTGGTGGACACCGATGCATTTCTGTCTCAGCTTTGCGGAATTCCGGGAATTACAGAATCGGTGGCGCAATGGGTTTCGGTGCGGGCCCTTCGCGAGCCCGATGCCTTTCCTTCCGCGGATCGCGATATGGCTCTCTCGTTAGGATTGGCAAGCCCGATGCAATTGGAACAACGCTCCCTGGCTTGGCGTCCGTGGCGGGCCTACGCGGCCATGTACCTCCGGACTTTTGCCGGCGACTTCGCAGTGCTCGGGAACTCTTCCGTTTCTTCCCAACGGGAAAAACATCGCCAGGAGAAGCCATTCTTCGTGCTCGAGTCCCTGCAGCCGTGCGTCGGGCATCGTAAGTGAAGATAGGCAGTCCAAAATTGGAAAATCTGTTGGCGGCAAGGCTGCCTGCGTTAACACATTTCTACTTTCGTCGATCGCTATTGCGGCTTCGCGATCACGCCACAGGCGATGCGTGCGGGAGCGGCGGTGCCCGTGCCGCCCGAGACGGCGTGAATCACGATGGACGTGCCGCCATTGCTGAACACGGAGCTTGCGTCGTTACCTAACGTCACGTTGGGAGCGACGGTGCTGGCATGCGCCGTTCCGTCCGCCCCGACAATCAGCGCAAAATCTGGAATGTCGCCTGCCGGAAGCATGCCCTCATGTCCCGCGTGTCCCCCGGCAAAATGCGGACCGGCCGACTTGAAATCCGGCGGGTCGCACTTCGCGAACTGATGAATGTGTAGCGAGTGTTCGCCGGAAGGAAGATTCTTGATGTCCAGCGTGATCTTGACGCCCTTCTCGGCGGCCGACAGCGTGGCCGTGCCGACGCTCTGGCCTTGCGCGTTCTTGATTTCCACTGTGACCGGCTTCGTGGCGGGACGTGACTGCGCAAAAGTGACCCCAGCGGCTAAAGCAAGCAGCGCGGCACAAAGAATAGCTCTCATGCAATTCTCCTCGTTGCCAAAAATTTGCGAAGCTCTCAACTCTTCCCCGAAAAAAAGAACACGCCCCCAATCTACCCCAACTCCGCGCGGCAGCGTAACAAGCTTTTTCCAAAGCCACATGCTGTGTTAGCGGGCCGTCCAATGGAACCTGGGGGCGAAATCGGGCATCCTAGACACTCCAGCTAGATTGAAGGCGGGTAAACTACTTTGAATGGAGTTCCCTCGATGGCATCTCTGCAACTGAAGATTGGTTTTTGTTCCGTGGCCAGCTTGATGATGGCGGCGCATTTGCCGGCGCAGGTGACTCATGGTCAAAAGCCTCGACTGCCCGCGCCCTTTTCGTCCCAGTCCGCGGGTAACGGCCCGGACCGCGAGAAGCCGCCGGCAGGATTTCTCCCCACCGTGCCTGCTGGATTCAAAGTGAATGTGTATGCGAACGATTTCAAGAGGCCACGCTGGCTCACGGTTGCGCCCAACGGAGATATCTTTCTTGCCGACACGACCCGCCTCGGTGAAATCATTGTGCTTCGCGATCCAAAGAATACCGGTGGTGCACAGCAACGCGAAGTGTTTGTGGGCTGGATGAACCGCCCGTTTGGTATCGTCTTTCACGGCGATTACGTGTACGTCGGCAACATGAACGAGCTGGTGCGTTTCAAATACGATCCCAAAACTTCCAAGCGGCTGGGCGAGAAAGAACATTTGCTGGATTTGCCTTCGGGCGGGCACGACACGCGCTCCGTGGCCGTTGCGCCCGACGGAAAACATTTGTTCGTTGCGGTCGGCTCGGACTCGAATATTAATACCGGCGAGCCTGCCATTCGCGCCGCCGTGACGATTTGCGATCTCGACGGAAAGAATGCCAGGCGCTACGCGACAGGTCTGCGCAATCCTGTGGGGCTGGCGATTGAGCCGGTCACCGGAAAAGTCTGGACCAGCGTGAATGAACGCGACGAACTCGGCGACGACTTGCCACCGGATTATTTCACTTCCCTGCAAGACGGGGGTTTCTACGGCTGGCCGTACAGCTACATCGGCGACAACGTGGATCCGCGCGTCAAGCAACAGCATCCGGAGTTGGTGAAGCGCGCGATTGTTCCCGACGTGCTGCTGGGAGCGCACGTGGCGCCCCTGCAATTCGCGTTTTACACCGGCAAGCAATTCCCCGAAAGCTACTGGGGCGGAGCGTTCGTCGCCGAGCACGGCTCCTGGAACCGCGCGAAGCGCTCTGGCTACCAAGTGGCCTTCGTGCCATTCAAGAACGGCGAGCCGTCGGCCGATCCCGTTCCGTTTCTGACCGGACTCGTCCCGGATCCCACGCAGAAGGATGTTCTGGGCCGGCCCGTAGGAGTGACCGTCGCACCCGACGGAGCCCTGCTCGTCTCCGACGACGGCGCCGGCGTGGTCTACCGCGTGACCGCAACAAAATGAAAATGTGGTTAGAAAACAGAAATCGCGGAAACAAGGAGTCTGAAAAGTTATCGAAAGCGAAGGACCTCAGTTCTCTCTTACTCCCAGCTTAGCGTGCCCTCTTCCCAGTTGATACTGCAGACGCGAGCACCCAGTGAGTTCAACGACAAATATCCATCGATGCCAGCCAGAAACCCCACCGGCGCCTTGCCTGACACTACCGCGCGGCGATCCAAATGCTGTTGCCCAATTGCACCGGCGGCAGGGTGACCAAATCGAGTGAGGCTGGCCCTCCCAAGCTGTTCGCCGGAATCGTTCGCGCCACTTGGAGCTTCGGGACGCGGTCGCCCACGCGAGCCCGATACAAGAGAATGGAGCGCACGCCGGTATCGAGCAACAATCGCAGGGGCCGGTCGTGCGTGCGAACCTCGACGGAGACATAAGACTCGTTTGTTTATAGAGACACGCTGAACCGCAGCGCGCGGCCCTGGCCAAAAAAGTATGCGCCTCCGTGCAAGATCGATGGTGTTTTCAGCCTGAGGACATCTAATCCGATTACGCCATCAACCGGTGGAACCTCCGAGCCGAGATACTCCAAGGGTTCAGCATCACGGGCAACGGCGAAATTTTGATCGGACCCAACTGGAAGTCGG
>DATFRZ010000065.1:0-13640 GCA_035262885.1 Candidatus Acidiferrum sp. | reverse complement strand
TGCACATCATGGCCGGTAAGGTGCTCGCTCTGCAAAATCATCGCGAAGCGGCAATTGCCCAGTTCCAGCTATTCCTCATAGAAAAGGCGGACAGCCCTCAGGCGGAGGGCGTGCGCAAGACGATCGCTTCCCTGGAATCGGCACAACAACCCTGAAGACCCCATTCCTGGCATCTCGCGGGTGCCTCAAGAGTCAGCGTCCAGGGGCACCATACGTCGTGCCCTGCATTTTTGTACCGCCGGCTTATCCTGAATTTGCGAAGGGCTTCGAACCGGTTCTTTTTGGAGCATCCCCGAAGTTCTCCCTAGCCAACCGGACGAACCAGTTCATTTGCAACGCACCGTTTCGTTATAGAATCCGAGGCTTTGTACCGAATCGGGAGTTCTATGCACACCGCCTTTCTCGCCACTTTCTTCGTCATCCCTAGCGTCGCTGTCGCCATGTGCTCCGCCGGCATCGCGCTCTCCTTGATCGGAGCCTGGGAGGCGAAAAACGACATCGCCAAGGCTCGGGGCATCGATAAGATCGTGGCCTTGAGCAATTTGTGTTTCGCTATCCCGCTGGCGGTCTTCGGCGCGCTACATCTCTTCGCCCCGCAATTCGTCCTCCCGATCGTGCCGCGGTACATGCCTTGGCGCATGTTCTGGGCCTATTTCGTCGGATGCGCGTTGGTCGCCGCATCCCTGAGCATCGCGACCAAAATTCAGGTGCGCTGGTCGGGCCTGCTGTTCGGAATCATGATGTTTTCGTTTGTCGCCATGATCCACTTTCCCGGTGCGCTCCGCGAACCGCACAACCGAATTATTTGGACCATCGTATTCCGCGAGATGTCCTTCGGCGGCGGCGGCTGGCTTCTTGCAGGAAGCGCAAAGGACGGATGGCGGGGGCCGGCCAAAAGCACGCTGATCACTGTGGGTCGCATATTGGTCGCCATCGCCGCAATCGTTTTTGGCATCGAGCACTTTCTCCACCCATTGGGACTTCCCGGCGTCCCTCTCGCAAAACAGATGCCTGCGTGGATTCCGGGGCGCTTGCTTATTGACTACGTGACGGGCGCAGCTCTCGTCGTTGCCGGGGCCTTCTTTCTGCTGAACCGTAAAACGCGCACCGCGGCGACCTGGGTCGGCGGCTGGATTTTGCTGCTGGTCCTTCTCATCTATGGCCCCGTCTTGATCCTGGCGCTATCCGACCCGGCCACTCCCGTCAAGGTGGAGGGGATCAACTACTTTGCCGACACGCTGCTCTTCGCCGCAGCGATTCTCGCCGTGGCCAGCGCCGCTCGACGTTCCGATTCCGCCGCGGCTGGATAAAAGCCAATTTCACGTGTCGGGTAAGAGGGGGTCGCCCGCGCGGCTCGATCCTGTTGAAAAAATCGCATGAAGCAGGGAATTTTGGGACCTAGAGCACAGTCTTAGCCGGTATAAGCTTGTCTAGGCCTTTTGGGGGCAATTTTGGCGCCGCGATCCAGACACCGATATCCGGGGAGCGCCAATTGGCATCTAATTTTACCCGGAGCGGCGGCGGAGTACCATGGCTGACGAATTCGATGTATTCGTGATTGGAGGAGGACCCGCCGGTCTGGCTGCGGCAATCGCCGCGCGGAAAACAGGGCTCGAAGTCGTCGTTGCGGACGGCTTAGAGCCCCCGATTGATAAAGCCTGTGGTGAGGGCCTTTTACCCGCCACATTGCAGGCGCTGAAGCGCCTTGACGTTCGCCTTGGCTCATGCGACGGCTACCCCTTTTACGGCATTCGATTCGCCGATCACCAGTCTGCGGTCGAGGCTTACTTTCCAGGCCTCAGGGCGCTCGGCGTTCGCCGCACCACGCTTCACGCTCGCATGTTGGAATCTGCCCAGAACTGCGGTGTGCGGTTCCTCTGGCGCACCGAGGTGACTCGGTTGCTGGACCGCGCCGTCATCGCGGGTGACCGCATCATTCGCACGCGCTGGATCGTCGGTGCCGATGGCGCCAACTCGCGCGTGCGCAGCTGGATCGGTCTAAACCCCTGCTCCTTTTATCTGCGGCGCTACGGATTTCGGCAACACTATCGTCTCCGTCCATGGTCCGACTGTGTCGAGGTCTATTGGGAAGACCATGCCCAGATTTACGTCACGCCAGTCAGCGATTGCGAAATCTGCCTCGCTTGTGTCTCTTCGAGCCCTTCTACTCGCGTCGCGGACGTGCTTTCCGCCTTTCCTGAATTGCTCGCTCGCCTGGAAGGAGCTGTGCCTACTAGCAGCGAACGAGGAGCGGTCACGGCCATGCATCGCCTCAAGCGCGTGTATCGCGACAATGTGGCCCTGATCGGCGACGCCTCCGGTGGGGTCGACGCCATCACCGGCGATGGCATCTGCCTCAGCTTCCAGCAGGCCCTCGCTCTCGCAAGCGCGCTCCAAGCCAACGGTCTGCATTTCTATCAAAAGGCGCATCGTCGCCTCTCCCGCGTTCCGACCTTTCTGGGCTTTCACCTTCTCAGCATGGACGGCCGCCCTTGGCTCCGTCGTCGCGCTCTTTCCACGCTTTCCGCAAATCCCAAGCTCTTCGGCAGGCTTTTGTCTGCCCACATCGGTGAGGCTTCGCTCTGGGACTGCGTGAAAGCCGGCGCGGCTTTAGGCATGCGTCTTCTATCCAGTTCGGCCTAGATCTTGATGAAACGGGATCGCCGTAGATATAACTGCTAAGGCCTCACTGCTCCGCTCCCACCGTTCTCAATAATGGAGCCAAGACGCGATCCAACTCTTCGTCGGTCAGCGCGTTCGGCCTCACGTCGCGAAAGAGCGCCCAATGCTCCGCGTGCTCCACCGTTTGCCGAGGCTGCACGTCTGTCATCGGTCCGAGCGTCTCAATTTCCAGGAACTCATTGTTCGTAAACGTCTCAAACGAGCACCCGAAATCAGGATACGTCTTTTCCGGCTCTGCTTTCGTGTGCTTCAGAAACGCTTCGCTGTTCAGTAGATAGGCCGCCCAGGTGTCCGCGTTGAACATACCGAGTTTTTGCGGATCAGCGTTATTGGGGTCCTGCCGAAGCGTCAAATATTTCTTGGTGAATTTCCAGCGAGGATCAGCCAAGTTCGTGTAGGCCCACATGACCAGCGGATTTGTAGCTTCAAGATGGATGGGATGTTTGCCGCGCGGCGGGAATCCGCTGACGGCCACACCTCCCGGTGCCATCATCGTCAGCGCCCACGCGGAAAACTTCAAAGGAAACAGCCCGCGATTGGTGATGCGGTGGATCACCGTCATCCGCGCGCCGGATTGCGCCATGCGCACTTCAATCTCCTTCTGCAGCTGGGTCAAGGGCTCGAGCGGTTCGCGCGCAATCAAGCCGGTCGCGGTAATCTGAATCTCCACCGGCACATTATCGGGCGCCCACGTGGCCACAGGATCCTCGGGCGCCTTCCAAACCCGGTTGCCGCCGCGCAATTGAAATTTTTCTTCTCCGCTTTTCCCAAGCTGGTCGGCAAATTCCTTGAACAAATTCTGGCCTCCCACAAATGCAAATCGAATGATCCTCGGTCCCACATCACCGGTCATGATGGCTT
Organism: Candidatus Acidiferrum sp.; assembly: GCA_035262885.1. Taxonomy (GTDB): domain Bacteria; phylum Acidobacteriota; class Terriglobia; order Acidiferrales; family UBA7541; genus Acidiferrum. Next base: position 10,097 of record DATFRZ010000065.1, on the reverse strand, counting down.
CGATTTCTCCATTGCTGACGCGATAGCAGTTCTTCCAGCCTTTGTATTCCGTCTTCTCCACGCGAACCGCGGCCTGGCCAGCCGTCGCGCAGCCCACCGAAAGCGCCAACACCTGACCCACGAGGAGCCTCTTCAAGACCAAGGAAGCCACCCGTTTCATAATTTTCATAACAAAGGAAGCCGCTTTCATAAGCTCCGCCCTCCGCGAGCTCGACGAATCTCCGTGCCCTAAGCCCAATACGATGATGAATCAGTCCACGGGGATCGCCGTCAGGATTCTACATGTTTACCCACAACGACGAATCTGCTCAATGCCGGGGAAATCGGGCCGCCGTGGTGTATGGGTTTGTTAGAATGCCGCCCATGACAAACTCACTCCGATCCGCAACGCTAACGTTGCTCATCCTTATTATTCTGTCTTGGCCTGCTCCTTCTCATCCTCAACCTGCCCAAACCGCGCCGCAAACGGAAGGCGCGCAACAATTCGCCGACTTGGGTGACCTTCGATTGCGCAACGGCGGCGTCATCCGCGATTTCCGCCTCGGCTACCGCACGTTCGGCAAGCTCAATGCCGAAAAGTCCAACGCGATCCTCTGGCCCTCGTGGCTGGGCGGCAAATCACAGGACTTGGTCCAGTTCATCGGGCCAACGAAAGTCGTGGACATCAGCCGCTACTTCGTGATCCTCGTGGACGCCATCGGCGACGGAGTAACCACCTCACCCTCGAACAGCAAGTCCCAGCCGCTCATGAAATTTCCCGAGTTCACCATTCGAGACATGGTGGAATCCGAGCATCGCCTGGCCACCGAGATTCTGCATTTGTCCCACCTGCGCGCCGTCATGGGCCTCTCCATGGGCGGCATGCAGACCTTTGAATGGGGCATCGCCTATCCCGATTTCATGGATTTGCTCATCCCCATGGTCGGCTCGCCGCAGTCCACCTCGTACGACAAATTGTTGTGGACCGCCCAAATCGACGCCATCGAGCTCGACCCGGCCTGGAATCACGGCAATCCCACGGGCCCCATGGACCGCAGCCTCGGCCTCGTCGAGGAAATCGGCTCCATGAACCTCACTTCACCGGCCTACCGCGTGGCCGAAACGAAACCGGATGGGGTCAATGCGCTCCTTAGCGAGATCAGGAACAGCGCCAGGGGCGACGGCGGCAACGCTTGCGACCGTATTCGACAGCGGCAAGCCATCATGGCGCTCGACATTCCGGCCGAACTTGGCGTTGCGACGCTGGAACAAGCCGCGCCCAAGGTTCACGCAAAGCTCCTGGTCATTGTTTCCCCCGAAGATCATTTGGTGAATCCGGAACCCGCCATGAAGTTTGCCTCCGCCGCAGGCGCGACTCTGGTGAAGTTGGACTCTCCTTGCGGGCATTTGAGCCCCGGCTGCATTTCCGTGGGGCCGACGGTCGCCCGTTTCTTGGCGGACCCTGCCTCCGTTCACGGTGAAACATTGCAGGATGCGGTAAAGCGCTGAAGGAGTTGGGCGACATACCGATAACTTGGCAGCGCGGCGTCTCAAATTCTCAGATTGAGTCATCGGGAAAGGGAATGTCACCTGCTGAGACGGATTTCTAAGCGACAATCCCTGCGATGAGCTTTGGCGTCCGGTGCTTGGAGGGCGACAAAGCCGGCCATCTGAGGAAAAAGAAAATCCGCCGCGATGATTGAAAAAAAAGAGGATGCTCGTTTTGTAGCGCCTCGAAAGGCTCACCAAAGATCGGCTTTCGGGATTTCCCAGAAAAAAGCTGAATCGGCCGTTCGTTCTGGTACGAATGGTGCATAGCTTTCCTGCAGGTCTGCGCACAAGACGGTTGCCTACAGGGAAACACGGTGCAAGCGGAGCTGGGAAGCCACAGGAAGCCAGGTCATGGGAGGTGGCTCCTCGCCGCAAAGTGGGTTCTCTCGACCGCCAAGTCCCCGGAGGACACACCTCAAAAGTGCGCTGCAGGTCGAGATGCCGTGCGGGTTGTCTCATTTTGCACGTAGAACGACAAGCCCAAGGTCTCTTTGGGTCTATCGATCCAGCTGGACTCTGGCGATCTTCCTTGGTGTCGCGCATTTTGCTTCCGCCAAAACAGTTCACGCGCAAGAGGCTGTCGCTCAGGAACCTGCCAGCCAGGAAGCCGGCAGCGAGCAAGTGAGTGGCGTGCTTTCCGGCACGGTGTACTTGCCGGGGAGCAATCAACCGGCAAGCCAGGTGGCGGTCAGCCTGAAATCGCACGACGCCGGCGTTTTTCGGAGCGTCCTGACCGACTACGACGGCCATTTTGAAGTCTCGGGTCTCCCCGCGGGCACATACGAGGTCGCCATCGAGGAGCAGGGCTACCAAACGTACCGGACTACCGCCAAATTTGACGGGTCTGCTCTCAATCTGGAACTTCACTTAGCTCCGCTGGCGCCGCCGCAGCCGGTGCAAAGCGCGAATGCCGTTTCCGTACGGGACCTGGCGATTCCCGGCAAAGCCAAGGAGGAGTACCGCAAGGGCTTGGTAAGCCTGGCGAAGAAGGAGTTGGGCAACAGCCTGAAGCACTTTGCAAGCGCCGTTCGCGCCTTCCCCGGGTATTTTGAAGCAATCTACCACCAGGGAATCGTCGAAACAGATCTGGGTCATCAGGAAGCGGCGATGCAGGATTTCCAAACGGCCGCGAATTTGAGCGGCGGACGCTACGCGCGGGCGCAATTCGGCATGGGGTATCTCTATTATCTGCAAGGGAATGCGGCGCAAGCGGAAAGCGTCACACGAAGGGGATTGGAGCTCGACCCGGACTCGGCGGACGGCTACGTCATTCTGGGAATGACGCTTCTGCGGCTGAACCGCACGGACGAGGCGGAGAAAAGTGCCCGCGAAGCGCTTCTCCGTGATCCCCACCACGCCGATGCGTATCTTATCCTCGCCGACACATGCGCCCGGCGAGAAAAATATCAGGAGCAGATCCAAGACTTGGACAGTTACCTGAAGCTCGATCCCACGGGCCCCGCAAGCAAACGCGCCCGCGAAGTACGCGAAGTGGCCCAGAGAATCCTGAATCGCACGCAGTTACAAAACGAAGCGCACTGATTGGGGCAGTACCGGGCATTTCCGGCACTTCAAGTATTCCTTTCATTTTGCGGCGTAAAGTAGTTTACGGAGTGGGGGCAGCGCTTGCGGGGCGTTTACGCCAAATCAAGAAGACCGGCAGCCCAATGACCAGCAACGCGATTGCGAATTTAAGATTTCGGAATTGATCGGGATCTTGAAACGCGGCGACCACCGCGTTGCCAACGATAGCGGCGGCGGCGAGGACGAAAAGAATGGGTGTCCAGGGATAACCCGGAACGCGGTAGGGAAGAGGCTTGCCGCCGTTCGCGCGGCGAATGGGAAAAATGGCGGCGGCGCCAAGGCCGTAGAAAATCCAGCCGATGAAAATTACGCCTTCGATCAGTTTTTGAAATTGCCCTAATTCGCCGGCGCAAACCAGTACCGCGGACCACACCCCGAGCGCGACGATGGCGAAGACGGGGGTACGCAGCTGTGCGTGGACGACCGCGAGTTTCTTGAAAAACAGATTATCCTTTGCCATTGCGTAAAAAACACGCGGCGCAGTCAGGATGACGCTGTTGGCTGCGCTGAACGTGGACACCAGAATGGTGAGCGCAATGATTTTTCCGGCCCACGAACCGAGAACGGCGGTGACCGAAGTTGCGGCAATGGTGTCGCTTGCCGCCGTGGCGGCAGGTCCGAGCGCGAAGAGATACGCAGCAATCGCCAGGAGATAGAGGCCGATCAAAACCAGCGAGCCGAGAAGGAACGCGCGCGGAAATGCTTTCTGCGGATCAATCACTTCTCCGGCGCTGTACGTACCGAATTGCCAACCTTCGTAGGCCCACAGGACGGCGATCATGGCCAGACCAAAACTGGAGAACAAAGTTGCGCCGTGTTGCGTGGCGCCCATAGCAGGCGCAACTTCGCGCGCTTGATGGCCGAGCGAGAGAAGCACGGCGCTCAAAATCACAATGACTCCGGCTTTGACGAGCGTGGTCCAGTTCTGCAGGTCGGAACTTTGGCGGGTGCCCCAAACGTTCACGACCGTGACGATGGCAATCACAACGACCGCGACGAACGTTTGCATGAGCGGGGAGACCGGGACCACTCTCGCGAAATATTCGCTAAAGGCGCGGGCGAGCGCGGCTACCGAGCCGCTGGCGATGACGAGAAACAGACACCAGCCATAGAGAAAGGCCGCGAGGCGGCCAAAGCCATCGCGGATATAGCAGTAGAGTCCGCCGGCTTCGGGATTGCTTGCGGCTAGCTCTGCATAAGTGAGCGCGCCGAGGAGTGAGAGCAGGCCGCCGACGATCCACACAAGCATCGCGATGCCGACGGAACCTCCGACCTGGCGCAAAATCGGGCCGGGCGTGCGGAAAATACCGGAGCCGATGACGGAGCCAATGAACAAAAGGAAGAGATCGCGAAGGCGAAGTGTGCGGACAAGTTCAATCATGGCGCGACTTGCGCGCAAATGTTTCGCGCGACAAAAGCCGAACGCATCATAACCTGAGATCAGAATGCGTCAAGAAGAACCTTGGGGGACAGAAATCGGCGATGGCATGAAGCAGAGCACGAAGACAATCAAAGCCAGAAAAGCCCAGAGCCGACGCTTGGCATCGAGCGGCGCGGGATCGTAAACGGGAGGGATACGCAGAAAGCGCATGCCCAGCAACAGCGCGCCCCAGATGTACCAGCCCTCCTCCCAAAAATGGAGCCAGCCGAGAGCAAAGAGGCCGAAGGGTAGCAGCAGAGAAAAAAGGCGGTGTGCACGGACGCTCACGGAACGAAGAATGTGCCCGCCATCCAGTTGGGCCACTGGAATGAGATTTAGTGAGGTGACAAACAAAGCCACCCAAGCGGCGCGTCCCACCGGCGGCAGCAGTAGCGTGTCAGGAGAAAGATGCGGATGAAAGGCAGCTTCCAGAAGACGCAGCAGGAGCGGCGTGCCGTAAATCAGTTCCGCGTGCGCGGGATTGGCAAGCTCAGGAACAAACTTGGCGTGCAGGACCCCGTATAACAGAGCGGGAATCGCGAAGATAAAGCCCACGATTGGCCCCGAAGCGCCAACGTCAAACAGGGCGCGATTGGTGCGCATCGGCGAACGAATCATGATGAACGCGCCAAACGTGCCGGCGAGGTTGGGGAAGGGGATAAAGAAAGGATAGCTGGCGTAAAGATGATGGTGCCGGCAAGCGAAGAAATGTCCCAGTTCATGAGCGAGCAGGATGCCCAACAACGTGGCCGCAAACGGAAGACCGACGAGGAGGCCGGCAGGATTTTTGTAGAAAAGCGTGAAGCCGCGCAAAAACGCGCTGATGGATGCGGCCTCATTGTGCGCATAGGCAACGGCAAATTGAGTGCCCGCCACGAGACAGGTGCAGAGAGTCAGCAGAAAAAGAAGAATCGCAAGTGCCAGAGATTTTCTCGAAGAGCGAGGAGGAACCTGGGTGTAATACCATTGGCGAACGAGATCGTTATTCCAATCCAGGCTTGCGGGGAATGATGAGGCGGGCGCTTCTGGCAATGGCGGTGTTGGAGTCACGAGGTCATTGGCTCTGACATGCGGGCCGACAAATAGTACAGCATAGTCAGACGGTTCGTGCCAGCGCTTGGCCGGGCAGCGGTGGTTATCGTCGGAAGGATTGGCGCAGGGATTTTCCTGGTGCTCGGCCGAATGGCTCGTGCGATGCGCTCCGCTCGGGGCGTGAGCGCCGTCTGGCTTGCCGATGGACGGATCATTATTCCTAGAGTTCTCTTCTCTGCGCACCGCACAGTGGTACGAAAGTCCTATTGACGCTGACTCCGACGTACCATTAAATGCATAAATCTTCGCACAATATCTGCTTGACAAAATTCAGCCGCAGGAGAGAGCCGTGGCCACAAATCGTCGTGATGCTCTGAGGCAGGGGTTTGCGCTCTTGGGAGCCGCCTTGGGCATCAGGGGCACAGGCAAGGGCAACCAAACAGCCGCAGAAGAGTTTTCAAGCCTAAAACAGGAAAAGCAAATCGTGCTTCATGTGCGCCGTTTGCGGATTAGTTCGCAGGATCTTCGCCGCGGGGAATTACCCCCGGCGGGTGTCCGCATGCTGGCGAGAGCTGACATCGTCTCCGACTCCTCAAGCAGCTCAAAAGTGGGAGATTTTTTCTCGAGCTACTATCGCATCAACGCTCCAAGCAAGGTTGCGGATCACGAGCCTGGGAGCTTCGAGCAGCATACCTTTGTCTTTCCAGAGGGAAACATCTTTGGTTCGGGCGTCGCAACCTCAGGCAGCGATAGTGAAGGTCAGTTTGCAATCACCGGTGGAACCGGGCGCTATTTGGGCGCCCGTGGCTCTTATATGGCGCGCCAAAGCCACGTCGATTTTGGCGGCAATGGTGCCGCCACTTTTACTTTGAACCTGATCTAGCTTAGCTCCGGAGGATGGACGGTATGGCTTTCGATGCATTTCTCAAGATCGACGGAATCACGGGCGAGTCGCGGGGGGGCGAGATTCGCTTGGAGAGTTTCAGTTGGGGAATTTCCAATTCAAGCTCAAGCGCCACGAGCGGCTCAGGGGCGGGCGCCGGTAAGGCCTCCTTCCAGGACTTCTCGTTCGCGGCAGTCGTTGGCAGGCAATCGCCCAAGCTCTTCGAAGCGGCGGCCGAAGGGAGGCGCATCTCATCCGCAATCTTGACGGTCACCGACAAAATCGAGCCGCTCACGATCAAGTTCAGCGAAGTCTTCATCTCCAGCTACAAACTCGACGAGGGAGCCATCAAGCTCTCGGAAGGCGTGCTCCCGGCGGTGCAGCTCGGCCCACCTATGGAGAGCGTTTCGTTTAACTTTGCGAAGGTCGAGTTCCTAGCGGGCGGGAACGTCGGCAGCGGCATTGTAGGCTGATTTCATTCCACCAATCAGAAAACGAAGTATTTTCCTCTTTGACTATCGGACGACTCGGCGTGAATCAGGGCTTCTCGTTCTTCCCGGCTTCACGGGGCAGGAGAAAGCCTTGCTCCACCAGCCGACGAATGATCGGCAGCGCCGTTGGAAGCAAATTCGACAGGTCCACACGCAAGGCGGCTGCGAGTTCGCTTAGGAGGTCTTTTAGCGGGCGCGTCCCATCCCACTCGGCCAAGGCGTTGGCGCTCGGCCCGTCCAGGCTGCCACAATACTCCAGTGCTCCGACGCGGCGCAGGCATCCTGATATTGACCGCCAAACCCCGCCGCCGGGCTCGCAAATCTGCTCGAGTCTCACATTTGGCGCGAGCTTGAGATGCACATTCAAGAGGTCTTCCTGGCCACGCAAGGAATGGAGAAAGGTTCGAAGCTCCATCTGCTGCGCGACATCCTCTCCCGCCGGATACGAGACGCTCGGCGGGACTGATTCCACCGCGAACCAATTCCGGCGGCCGGCGGCGCGCCGCATGACCATCACGCCCTGCCCGATACCCACTATCTTGTGACTGCTGTAGTAATCCATCCACTGGTCAAAGAGACGTAAGGATTCGGCCTCTTCGTGATTTTCGAGCTGAATTAGGCTCGCGGCATAGTCACCGAGATCGAGAATATCTTGAAGAAATACCAAGCCGTCGCAGCCACTACCCTCAAACCAGTTTGCCAGTCGTGCCCGCCAATCCTCCTGCTCGATGACCGCCCAGTTCGCGTTTAAGATGCAATACGCGTCGTCCTTGAGAAACCGCGGAGCCTGTTGGACAATCTGGCGGCAGATTTCGTCGCCTTCCAGTCCGCTGTCCAAAAAGAAATGGCGGTTTTCGGGCGAAATGATGAACGGTGGATTCGAAACGATTAGATCAAATGTTTCATTCTTCACCGGCTCAAACATATTGCCTTCCCGAAAATCGACGTGCCCGATCCCGTTCAGCTTGGCATTGAACCGTGCCACACCAACCGCCCGCCGGTTGCAGTCCACGCCTACAACGCGGTCGCTATGAGATGCCGCGAGGATGGCCTGAATTCCGCAGCCCGAGCCTAGATCGAGCGTGGACTCGTTTTTTCGTCGGACCGTCATGCCCGCCAATACCAGGGAACTGGGCGAGACGCCCATGACATAATCCTGTGGAAGGCCGCCGTGGCCTCGGCGCGGAAAATCATAGGAAAAGACCTGCCCCTGATAGCAGCGCAATTGCAAGCACGCGTTCACCGATGCGCCGCGGACGTCAACAAGCCTCATCTCGCTCCACTCTTGCAAGCTCATGGGGGCCACAGCCCTGCGTGCGGCCGCCAAATCAATGGGCTGCCCAAGCACAAAAAGGCGTATCAAATGTTCCAGTTGGGTACCACCGCTCGTGCGGCGCAACAACGCGGGGAGCCTTCGCTCGCGCAGCTTTCCAAGATTCTCGATGCCGAGAGCCGCGCTGACTCCTTGATCCGTGTAATTCGCTCTTGCCAGCACAGCGAGGATCCGGCCGCAGCGCGCGGTATCAGTAACCGTTGGCAGATCGCGGGCCTGCTCGACGACCCCTGGTCCTGGAAGGGCTGCGGTCTCGGTCGGTCGTCCTGAAATGGCCATTTTTGTCTCCGCTGACGACCTTCTTGCAAACAAGCTACTCGACAATGCTACATGCCACGACTCTGGTGATTGGAGTCGCGTCCTTGGTTGTGTTGGCCTGATAAACATAAACAAGGAGTGCCCGTGAAGGTGGGTTCGCTCCGCCAGCCTCAGCTCCGCTTGATGATGAAGACGGTCTTATCGTCAATGCGGTCTTGTTCGCCGGTCTTCCGCAGACGATCGTCTCGTTGAACTGCGTAATCCAGCAATGCATTGCAGATTGCCTTTGCTGGTTGGCGATAGTGTTCACGCATAACGCCCTCAAGCTGCCGGCGTTCTTCCTTGTCGCTGCCGTCGTAGACCCCATCTGTGTAGAGCAAGAAAAGATCCCCCGGACTCAGCAGCGTGAGCTCGGCCACATCGGAAGAGCTCACCCTCTTCTCTCGGGATTCCAGTGACAAATAGCGATTGCGATCGGGGTGATCTTCGGGGATCTGCAAGCCCAGCGGCAGAAACTGCACCATCCGGCTCTTATCGATTTCCATGAACTTCTGATATTCCGCGGAGAAGACCAATGGGGGCGGATGTCCGAAATTGACAAAACGAAATGAGCCGTAGGGGCGCACTTCACCGTATAGCATGGTCGCAATTTCTTGCGCGTTTTCTTTCTCGCTTCTCCCGAGAGCATTTCGTGCTGTGACCGATTGAGCCAACCTCAAGTTGAGCTTCTCGAATAAATCGGGTGTCGTTTTCCCTCGGCGATCGAGTTCGGCGAGCATCAGGGCATGAAAGGTGTCGTGGACCGTGGACGCGATTTTCGCTGCAATGATCCCGTGTCCTTGAGCATCCACCAGCAAGACTCCCGCCGTGGTATTCAATTCACGCAGGTCTTCTGCCACGCGAGTCTGTTCCGAGCTTCGTGCCTCCCTGTATGCGGATTCCATTTCGGGTTTGTAGCCGGGTCTTGATTTCAGCCACTCGATGTGATTGTCAACCGAATTCCGCGCCGGCGCGCCCGCCGGGAGCGGCTCGAGATACTCTTTCGATCGCTTCAGGGCCCGCTGAATGCGGGCGTCGATGTCGTAACGCTGCTGAAAGTTTATGTACTCAAACAGGTCGCCGCCAACAGTTTCGGCGGGAATGGAGTTGCCGTACATTTCGATTCCTTCCACATGCGGAATCGTTCCTTCCACCGGCATCAAACGCTTGCGAAGGTATTCATCAATACTTGGGGCAGTGTAGGTGTTTGCCATAAGAGAATTTCGAGTCGAAGCCACGCAATCCTTTGATGTTTACTTTACTTCTTCCGCCACATGAGTGTGTGGCACGTCTTGCGATAGCCTCCATTGTATTTTGGTATAGAACAGCGCCGGTGTCAGCCTTACGGGCCGCCATAAGCGGAAGTGGAACGTGAAGTGGTAAGGCTCGGGTGATTTTTGTAAGTCCGCTGACTCGCGTGTCGCCCTCTCAAGCACGCATTAAATCGAAAACTAATATCAAAGTATTGTCAACACCTTCGTCCAATTGCTTCGCATCCGTCCTTCTGGTTTGATCGCTTCACGCGGC
>DATFRZ010000064.1:0-40712 GCA_035262885.1 Candidatus Acidiferrum sp. | reverse complement strand
TTTTTGCTCGTGGCGGCCTACGCGGTGCTTTTTGCGGATTATCTGACCGACTACCTTTCGTTTTATTTCGGGTCGGTGGACGGATGGGTGCATTACGCGATTGCGTTGGGGCTTGTTGCGGTGATTTGTTACGTGAATGTGCGGGGCATCCACGCGGTGGGCGTGGTCTCGACGATACTGGAAGTTTCTGTGCTTGCGGTTGTGGGCGCGCTGTGCGTGGATGCGGCGCTGGAGTGGCAGCACAATCCGTTTTCGCCGCTGGTGCCGCCGCATGCGCCAAGGTTTCGAGTTTTCGGTGCAGGGCTGGCGTTGGGGTTGTGGCTTTACTCGGGTTACGAGCAACTTTCGAGCGTAGCGGAAGAAGTGGAGAATCCGCAAAGGACTTGTCCGCGAGCGCTCGTGACCGTGGTGCCTCTTTCGGTGGCAACGTATTTTCTGCCGACACTTTTTTCGCTGGCGGCGCTGGGGAATTTGGAGAAGTGGCACACCGGATATTTTTCAACCGCGGCGCAGCTCATTGGCGGGTCGTGGCTGGGGATTTCGATCACTATCGGGGCCATGATTGGGAATGTGGCCTTGTTGAACGCCACAGTGCTGACGAGTACGCGGATGCCTTCAACCATGGCGGAGGACGGATATTTACCCGCGGCGTTTTCGGCGAGGCATCCGCGGTATGGAACGCCGTGGATTGCCATCATCGCGTCGTCGGTTGTGCATGCCTTGCTGGCGCAAAAGACAATGGGTGCAACTGCTGACGGTTTACGTGTGGCTGCGCATTGGCGTGACGGTTTTGACGGTGCCGGCTTCGTGGCGCTTGCGAAAGACAAGACCCGAGATGCCGCGGCCGTTTCGGATTCCGTGGGGCCGTGCGGGGCTATTTTATGTGGTGGCGGCGCCGCTGGTGATGAGTGTGGTAGCGTCGGTGGGAAGCGATCCCTTTGCGCGCAAGTGGGGGCCCGTACCGGTGCTGCTAGCGCTTCCAATGTATTTTGTGATTAGCAGATGGCAACGGGCGAAGAGTGGGGACGACGCGGGTATTACGTGAAGAGATCGAGGATTCTGTACCATGCGCCAGCCAGCGGGAGCGCCCAGGTGCTGCCGCTGCGCAAACCGAAGGGCGCGGCGGGGAAGGGAATGGAGGAGAACGGGGTGGTGTCCGTTTCGCCGCAGACCATGCCGGCCAGCTTCGTGCCAAACCAAGTGGCAGCGGCGACGCCGTGACCCGCAAAACCCGCGGCAAAATGCATGTCGTCGATTTTTCCGGCGTGCGGCATGACGTCGAGAGTGAAGTCCAGCGTGCCGCCCCAGACGTATTCGACTTTGGTGTCGCGGAGTTGCGGATAGACGTGGGTCATGCCGCGGCGAAGAATCTCCGCGCTTTGCCGCACGGTGTTTTCGGTTTCGGGGAAAAAGGCGGCGCGTCCGCCGAAGAGCATGCGATTGTCGGGCGTCAGGCGGTAGTAGTAGAGGAAGTGCTTGGAGTCGTAGATCATGCGGTTGCGGGGACTGAGTTCTCGGGCGAGGTCGGGCGGCAGGACGTCTGTGGCAATGATGTAGGAGCCGATGGGAATGATTTTTTTCTGCAGTGCGGGAGTGGCGTTCGTGGTGTAGCCGCCGGTGGCGAGGATCACTTCGCGGGCGGTGCTGGCGCCTCGGCACGTGCGCACGAGGAATTTGCGAGCGCCGTTGTGTGAGCCAGCCTGGACTCTCTTGACACGAGTGTGATCGTAGAGGCAAGCGCCGGCGCGCTGCGCGGCGTGAGCGAGGCCGGCGACGTAGCGCGCGGGATTCAAACCGGCACTGGCCTCGTCCACCATGCCGCCGAAATAAATGTCCGAGCCGATTTCGGCGCGCAACTCACTTTTGGAAACGATGCGCTGATGATGATGGAATTGGCGCTGGATAAGGGCGGCTGATTCCGCGTAGGCGTCGAAATGGGACTGCTTGCAGGCAACCTCCAGATGGCCGCAGCGGGAAAAATTGCAGTCGATGCTTTCGTCGCGCACGATTTGCTCGACGCAATCGATGGTTTCGAGAGAAGCGGCGTACATTTTGCGCACCACTTCGCGGCCGTAGCGCTTGATGATCGTGGGAACCGGCAGTTTCATGCCGGTGAGGACCATGCCGCCGTTGCGGCAACTGGCGCCCCAGCCGAAGGTTTCGGCTTCGAAGACGGCGACGCTCACGCGGCGTTTGGCGAGAGCGAGGGCTGCGGAAAGTCCGCAGAAACCGCCGCCGACAATGGCGACGTCAATGTTTTCGGGCAGGTCGCGCGCGGATTGCATGGGCGGCGCGGTTACGGTTTCGAGCCAATAGTTCTTTTCGTGAATCGGCATGGGAGAGTTCGGCGTGAAGGGATTCTATCATTGGGCGGAACGCGAATGGTCAAACGCTTGAGAGTGCTGGGGAAGCCGGGTATGAAAGAAAGCGCGGCCCTTCGAGGCTCCCCCGCGAAGCTCGGGGCAAGCAGCGTAAAGCAAGCCTGCATTCCCAAAAAGAGATGGCAGAGCGCGTTGGCTACTCTGTCGTTTTGGGGCAATCCCACCTTTTTTGTTTGTACTGCTTTGGTCGAACGTCGCTGAGCGCAAACCCCGCGGAGTCTACTCTTCGTCGCCGTCAAGGCCGTCGACGGGAGTGATGGTGCCGAACAGGCCGTGCGATTCACCTTGAATGCCAGCGGTGAAAAATAACGTGGTGGCCGGGCCCGCCGTCGCGTCGTTGCCGAACGCGATCATCCAAAGGCCGTCAATGACCATGACGGAGTCGTCGGGATTCTTCACAAAGTCGATGAATTTGCCCGTGAAGCCGTTGAACGCGGCGATTTTTCCGCTGCCAAAGTTGCCCACGAGGATGGAGTTGCTATATTCGCCGAAGTCACGCGGAGTCCACACTACGCCCCAGGGCGAGTTCATCCACGGGCCATGCTGGAGGTTGCCAATGAGCTTGCCCGAGGGAGTGAAGAAGAGCACGAATCCGAACCCATCGCCGGCAACGTCATCGTGTCTTGCGGAGTCCTGCTTTGCGTAAGTGACAAAGAGAGTTCCGCCGATGTTTTGAATATTGAACGGCGCAAAGCCATCGGGAATGTCCTCACCCTGGTCAGCCTGAAAGGCATTGTCGCCTAAACGGACGCGCGTGAAATTCGTGTCGTAAACTTCGACGCGGCCGGCGCGGAAATTTGTGACATATAGAAAACGAGTGCCGTTGACGTCGGCTGTGGTAGCGCCTTTATACACGGCGCCGTTGGGCGAGCCGTTGCCGGAATTGTCGACCACGAGAACGGCGCTGAGGCCGCCGTTCCATCCGGAAATGGTGCCGTCCTCGGTAGCAAAGATGAAACGAGCGGGGTGGCCGTTGGGGAGAAGAAAATCAGGGCTGCCGTTGAAAACCGTTCCCGTCGGGGTGGCGGTGGTGCCTGGAGGCGCGTTTTTTGGCGGCGGAATGATGACCGTCCCGGTACCGTTGATGGGGACGCCTACGCCCGCTCCGGTATAAAGGGAAGTGAAACCGGAACCGTTGTCCGAGATCCACCATGGGCTCGTGCTGCTGCGGCTGAGGCCCCAGGGGTTGACCAAATTGGCGTCGGTGACGGCGGCCATACCCGCAACGTCAGAAACGAGGTTGGTTTGCTTGTAGTGTTGCGCCAGTGCTACAGCGGGAAGCAGAAAAAGAGAAAGAAGAGAAACTGCGAGAAACTTGCAGGACTTGCGAGACCACATGATCGAATTTCCCTCCAGAACGAGATTTCGCAGGCGAAACACGTCCCAAGTGTTCGCATCGACACCTTGCCTGGCTGGACTCGATGTGTTTCTAGCAAGACGCGTGCCGCCCTAAAGAGGTAATGGAACTCCTCTGATAACAGACGACTTGCAAGTGCAGTCACAGAGCATTGACAACGTGGTGACAAGGCCGTGACAAACGATTCCAAAAAATGGAGCCGCGCCGACACTGAGATACCAAAGCCTGGATATTTTTGCTCGGCTCTGGAAGCAATGTGTCGTCAAGAAGCTGCTGAGGCTTTTCGCGAGACTACGCGCGGCGAAGGACGATGAGGCTAATTTCTGGGGGAACGCCCAGGCGTACCGGAGCGCCGACGGTGCCGAGGCCGCGATTTACGTAGATGCTCGACATGGCGGAGGATTCGGGCGTGAATTTCTTCGATGTCGAAACGACGGAGCCCGCACGCTCGCTGCGGGCCGGCGCAAACATGGGACGCTGATAGAGGCCGGCAATGTAATCGCTGATAAAGCGCGCGGGACTGAGGCGGTGATCCAGGATTTCCACTTGAATCTGCCCGCCGTGCGTGTGGCCGGCAAGCGACAGCTCGACGCCGAGTTCGGCGGCGCGATTAAAAGAATTCGGGTTGTGGGAAAGAAGAATATTGGGCATGTCGCGACGCACCAGCGGCTCGATTCCGGAAAGCATCTGCTGGCGGTGCCCGCGGCTGTTGTATTCGCGTTGATAATCCACGCCGATCAGGTTGAAGTTCGCACCCTTGAAGGTGACTTGCGCGCTTGATTGACGGAGTAGTCTCATCCCCGCTTGCGCATAGAGATAGGCCGCTATGTCTTCCGCGTGGGCGTAGATTTCATGATTGCCGTTGCAGCCCCAGACGCCGAGGGGCGCGTATAAGTGGCGAATTTCATCCACGCAGTCGGCAATCGGATCCCCTGCGCCGGTAACCAGATCACCTGTGACCACGGCCAGATCCGCGCCAAGGTCGTTGGCCATATCGACGGCACGGCGAACTTGCGCGCGCGACATGTAACTGCTCAAGTGAATGTCGCTCAACTGCACGATCTTCATGCCGTCAAGGCCTGACGGCAAGCCGGGAATGGGAATTTCGATGCGGCGGACCTGGTAATTCAAGCGCTCCGCGGCAAAACCATACATCGCCGTGAGGAAGGGAGCTGCGCCGGCAGCAGCGGTGGCAGTACGGAAGAAGTAGCGGCGGCCGGGATCGGGGACGCGTTCCCGCGATTCAGAAGAATCGTTAGCTTGCTGCTCATTTTGGGTAAGAGCCGGGACGCGTTTGAGGGCGGCGGCGTGAGACCAGCGCCAAACACACTCCAGTCCATGAACGGCTTTCACAGACAAGTAGGCAAACAGCGCGCTAAAGAACCAGAGTCCCGTAAGTACCGTGATCCACGAAGTCCGATGAGTGACCCCCGAGCGGCCCATAATGACCACTCGAATAAGCGTCACAAGCATCAGGAGTAGAAGAACAACATAGATGAACCGCGGTCCGCGGCGAAGCCACACACGGCCACAGGGCGCCGTCACACGCCACAATGAGCGATACCAGAAGCGCTGCGAAAGGTACAGGAGCGTTGCTACGCCCAGTCCGATCCCCACCCGAAGAAATAAGGAATACCAGTTCACAAAAAAATCCCCCAGCCGTAAAGCTCAATTTTAGCATGGGGACGAAAGGGAATACGAATGACGAAACACTGGAATACTGCGTAAGATAAACCCGACCAAAGGACAGGGTCCCCGCTGGCCCTACGGGAAACACTTGCCAGGAACGTACGTCTGAAAGGGAGTGCCCAGACCAAGTGGGGACAAACGGAGGAGGAAGCCATGACGAAGTGGACGAGGTTGTGCGGTGTGGTGTTGGCGATGGGGATGGCGGCGCTCCCGGTGGTGGCTCAGGAAGCAAAGAAAGAGCCGCCGAAACCGGCGCCGAGCCCGTCGCAGGCGGTGCTGGAACAGTGGAACGAAATCGGGAGAAAGCTGGTTGCCATTGCCGAGGATCTGCCCGAAGACAAGTACGATTACAAACCAAATCCGGACTCGAGGACGTTTCGCGCCGTGCTGCTGCACGTGTCCGCGTCCATGTACTACTTCACGGACTTTGCGCTCGGGCAAAAGCCGCGTTATGCGGATGATCCCAAGCCTGCGGACTTGAAAATCAACAACAAGGCAGATTTGGTGGCGTTCGTCAAGAAATGCGTGCAGGACGGGGCCGACGCGATCAAGTCGAAAGGCGATAAAGGATTGAGCGAGGCCGTGAACGACGGCGGGCCGCATCTGGATCGGCTGTATGACCTGGCGTACGGATTGATTGAGCACTCGGGAGAACACTACGGCAATTTGGTGGTGTACTACCGGGCGAATGGGATGGTGCCGCCGGAATCGAGGCCGAAGAAATAATCGTGTTTTAGTGACTCGTGAGTGGTGAGAGGTACCCGTCGTACGACCCGGAATCATGACTCTAACGGGTGCGATGCGAGAGCAGCGTGCCCGTTTTGTTTTAGGAGTCGACTAGGAAGAGGCAGCGCCGACGGCGCCGTTTTCCAGATAAGCGGCGAGTTGCGTGGGGTCGCTGGTGGGGGGAAGGCAGGTTTGGCCGGAGCATACGATAGCTAGTGGTTTCTCGGCGGGGAGATGGGGAAGAGTTTCTTTGAGTGCGCCAGCGAGAGCCGTGAGTTGGGTGCCGGGAGTGACGCGCAAGACGGATTTGCCGAAGCGGAAGACGCCGTTGGCGGCTTGTTCGAGAACCTTAGCAACCGGGTCATCTGGATTGCCGGTGATGACGACCTGAATGGGATGATGGGCAAAGAGCGTGGCGGCGAGGCCGTAAGTGGCGGCGAAGAGGCCATACCGGGAAGCGACACCAGCAAAGGCTTCGAGCGTCTTTTGGGCGAAGGATCGGTAGCGGTCCTCGCCGGTGAACGCGTGCATTCGAATTAGCGCGATGGCCCCGACGGAATTGGCGCCGGGCGTTGGGGAATCCTGAAACGGCTTGCGGCGCACTTCCAGCCCTCCCATCGGAGCTGCGTCAGAAGGGCGATCGAAGAAGCCGCCATTTTCGGCATCCCCGTAGCGCGCAATGGCGAGGTCCATGGTTTTTTGTGCGGTGGTGAAGTAGTGGGAGTCGAGAGTAGCTTCGTAAGCGTCGAGTAACGCTAAAACGCTGAAGACTTGATCGTCGACCGAGCCTTCAAGCGCAGGTCCGCCGATACGGTGAGCGAAACCACGAGACTCACTCCAGGCCTCCTTCAACATGCGGTCCATCGTCTTTAGCGCAAAAGAGCGGCACTCCTCTTGAATCCAGGGTGTAATCAGGGAATGAGACGCCTCTAAGAACGCGGAAACAAACATTGAATTCCAGGCGGCATACATCGTCTTATCGACGAAGGGGGTAGGACGCTTCAGTCGCGCATCCATCATCTTTTTTTCCGCCTGCAGCTTGATGGTTACGACATCGTCTGGGTCGCGTTGTAGGATCTGCGCAATTTCGTTGAAGCCCCGGGCTATCCAGAGAACATTTTTGGCCGGATTGTGGTGCATCTCCCCATGCGGCTCGATATCGTAATAAAGCTCGATCACGCGCGACTGTTCAGGAGTCAAGACCCCGCGAACTTCGTCTGGAGTCCAGGTGAAGTAATCTCCATCATCGTCAAGCGAATAATCAGCGTCTTGGCTTGCGTAGAATCCCCCGTTTTCCCGATCTGAAAGAACCGAAATAACCCAAAGCGCGATGCCTTGGGCGGTTTCTCGGAATGAAGCTTCCCCGTCGTATTTCTCGCTTAGGAGCGAGGCATGTAAGTAGTTCTTGAGGAGCTCGGAGTTGTCGTAGGACATTTTCTCGAAGTGTGGGACGAGCCACCGTTCATCCACGGAATAGCGATGGAAGCCGCCGGCGAGCTGGTCGTAGACGCCGCCGCGGGCCATTTTTTCGAGAGTGGTTTCGACCATAGCGAGAAGATGCTTCTCTTTGGTTTGTTGGCAGCGCTCAAGGAGCAGATCGATGGCTGAGGGGTGAGGAAATTTCGGTGCGCCGCCGAAGCCGCCGTTCTTAATGTCGAAAAGCTTCGTGATGGATTGGATTTGTGCGTCAACAACACCGAGATCAAATTCCGCGCGAGCGCCAGGGAAAGCCTCAGCTTGGGCCACAGCTTCGGAAAGCGAATTCGCGGCCTTTTCCAATTCGGCGCGGCGGTTGCGATAAGAATCCGCAACGGCGAGAAGCACGCGGCGGAAACCAGGGCGGCCCATCTGATCTTCGGGAGGGAAGTACGTTCCACCGAAAAAGGGTTTGCCATCGGGAAGTAGAAAACCAGTGAGCGGCCAGCCGCCCTGCCCGGAAATGGCGCTGATGGCCGATTGGTAGCGCGAGTCCACGTCGGGGCGCTCGTCGCGGTCCACTTTGACCGGCACGAAGTGCTCGTTGATGATTTTGGCGATTTCGACGTTTTCGTAGCTCTCGCGGTCGATGACATGGCACCAGTGGCACCACGCGGCCCCGATGTCGAGGAGGATGGGCTTGTCTTCGGATTTGGCTCGCGCGAACGCGGCATCGCCCCATTCTTGCCAGTCGATCGGTTGATGGGAGGCAGAGCGAAGATAGGGGCTGGCGGAGTCCTTCAGGCGGTTCGCGGGGTGGTCAGTCAAGATGGCTCACAGTTTTGGTCCGCTAACAATTGGCAGCCTGAGCTCCTTTGCTCAGGATGACACCGAAAAGAGCGGCCCGCTTCAGAATGCAGCTGCTACGACAACGAAGAGCCGGGCTGAAGCCTGCCGGCGCGCGCGGGCCCGGCCTCTACAAAACCAGGTCGACCATAGCCCACCATTCTACTGGACTTTGTCGCCAGGGCCGAGGTCACTCGGGTCGAGCGGCTTGCGCCCGGCGAAGCCTTCGTCCTGGCGATGATAAAAACGGATGCGGTCTTCCCCAAGCTTCCAGCAGAGATAGACGTCCTGATTGTCAATGACCGCGGGAAAATCGAGAAGACCCACGTCCAGATCTTTGACGATGCAGCCCGTTTCGAGAATGCGGCTGAGCGCAGACTTCAGGGTCTGCGCCAGTTGGGTGTGCTCGGCGCGGAGCTTGGAGAGTTTTTCATAGGGGACGATGACGCCGCCCATCATCATGATGCGCGCGGAAACCGCGGAGAGGTCGTTTTCCAGGGTGGAGAGCTTCTTGCGGCAATCAATGGCTTCGATCAGAAAAGGCTCCAGGTCTTTGCGCACACGTTCCGCTTCGGAAAGCGTGAAGAGCCGCTGGGGCGGCTCCGGAGTTTCGTCCTGCTCTGGATCTTCGTCAGCCATTCGTCTCTTTCGACTCCGCTTCCACCATCAAACACTGCACAAACGCAGTCTCTTCTAGAGTTCGATGCTTTGCAAGAAGAAACCGGCCGCAATTTCCGACAATGCGGTCTAGCGCAACGCAAGCATGCGGTCGAAAGCCAGCCGGGCGTAGCAACGCGTGCATTCGTCCACGGAGATGCGGTTTACGACGTTGCCGGAACCCAGGTTCTCCAGGGCCCAGAGGAGATGCTGCGGAGTGATGCGGAACATGGTGGTGCAGACACAAACGTTGGGGTCGAGCGAAATGATTTTTCTGTCGCGGAAAGCTTTGCCGAGCCGGTTGACAAGGTGGATTTCCGTGCCCACGGCCCATTCGGAACCTGGGGGGGCCGACTCGATGGCCTTGATAATGCCTTCGGTTGAGCCAATTTGGTCCGCTGCTTGGGCGACTTCGAACCGGCATTCGGGATGGACGATCACGCGAATGCCAGAATGCTCTCGGCGTACGCGCGCCACCTGCTGCGTCGTAAAACGCTGGTGCACGGAGCAATAGCCCTTCCAAAGGATGATGCGCGCGTTGCGAACCGCCTCTTGCGAGTTTCCGCCTAGCTCTTCGTACGGGTCCCAGACAATCATTTGTTCGAGGGGAATGCCCATGCGATAGCCGGTGTTCCGGCCAAGATGCTCGTCGGGGAGGAAGAGAACCTTTTCGCCGTTCTCAAACGCCCATTTCATGACAGCGGCGGCGTTGGAACTGGTGCAAATTGAGCCGCGATGCTCGCCCGTGAACGCCTTGATGGCGGCAGTGGAGTTCATGTAGCTGACGGGAACAATCTTGCGGGCGTCCACGACGGAGGCGAGTTCGCTCCAGCAGGCTTCCACCTGGCCGATGTCGGCCATATCCGCCATGGAGCAGCCTGCGTTGAGGTCCGGGAGCACTACGATTTGGTGTTCGCGGCGGAGAATGTCCGCGCTTTCAGCCATGAAATGAACGCCGCAGAAGACGATGTAGCGGGCATAGGCTTCCGAGGCCTGGAACGAGAGTTTGAGGGAATCGCCGCGAAAATCGGCGAATTTGATGACCTCATCGCGCTGGTAATGGTGGCCGAGGATGACGACGTCTTCGCCCAAGCGGTTTTTGGCGGCGGCAATGCGCTCATCCAGGGTGTTGTCTGGTACGAGGAGGTAGGAGTCAAAGTTGCAACCGACCCCCGGCTCGATCTCCGGTGCCCGAACGGTCGCGGGCGGCTCGGTGCCGATGATGGTGCTGCTTCCCGAGATGGAAACTAGGTGGCCCATTGGCTGGTGTAATTTCTGCCTTAAGAGGTTTTGCCTGCGGTCCCTGAACCGCTGGGAAACCCTATTTTCTCATATGCCGCCGGAATGTCCAGCTAACCCCCGATGAAGACCATCGTGCGGGAAGGAGGCACAAAACCGGGCTCGTTGATGCGATGGCCTTCTTCTTTTTCGTTCACTACAGAGCGGATGTAGGACCCCAGGTCGTCGTCATTTGCTCCATCACGCAGGAGCGAGCGAAGGTCGTGGTCCTCTTTGCTGAAAAGGCAGGTACGCAGCTTGCCGTCTGCCGTGACGCGAATGCGCGAACAGAAGCCGCAGAAAGGCTGTGTGACCGAGGCGATGAGGCCGATTTCTCCCGGAGCGCCGTCCGCAAAGCGGTATTTGCGAGCGGTTTCGCTGCGTTCGTGGGGAATCTGGACCAGCGGCCAGCGGGCGTGGATGCGCTCGTAAACCTCCGCGGCAGGAACCACGAGTTCGCGGGACCAGTGCCGGTCGGCATCCAGAGGCATGAATTCGATGAAACGCATGATGACACCGCGATCGCGGGCGAATTGCGCAAAGGCCTCGATTTCATCGTCGTTGAGGCCGCGAACGAGCACGGCGTTGACTTTGGCGGGAGCGAGGCGGGAATTTTGCGCGGCGTCGATGCCATCCATGACTTTGGAGAAGGACTGTGTGCGGGTGATGCGCTCGAACTTGGCAGGATCAAGCGAGTCGAGGCTGATGTTGATGCGGTGCAGGCCCGCGACGAGCAGGCGGTTGCAGCGCTCGGCGAGAAGGTGACCGTTGGTGGTCATGGAGAGGTCGGGGAGACCCAGCGCGTGAAGGCGGGAAATGTAGTTTTCCACGCCATCGCGGACAAGAGGTTCGCCGCCGGTGACCCGGATTTTGCGGATGCCGAGGTGGAGGAAGATTTTGGCCAAGCGGTCAAGCTCTGGCCAGGAAAGAATTTCGTCGTGGTCGCGATAGTTTTCCGGGTCGGCGGAACGGCAATAGACACAACGGAAATTGCAGCGGTCGGTGACCGAAATGCGGAGGTCGGTGATCTGGCGGCCGAAACTGTCGAGAAGGGTCATCTTGTCTGTCGCCTGGACCGAATTGCATGCCTTTGCTTAGAAAACTGGCTCACCCTAAAACAAAACCGCCCGATCCGGCGGTGGAATCGGGCGTCGTCCAGAAATGTAGACATTTCCGAGGACCGCTCCTTTCCAAACGCGGGAGGCGCGAGCGTTTCCACCCGAGCCCTGAGTCCCGGAATTGCGCGGGACGTCGCCCCGCCGGCCTTAGGTTGGTTCTCCTGTAGGCAGGCGAGGTCGGAGTTACGGCTCTTAGTGTATTCCTGTACAAGAATAAGCGCAAATTCTGTAGAATCTTGCAGAGATTCGCAGAGGTTCGGAATGGGCATGGAGGCATGGAAGGCTGACGAACGGGTTGAGACGGTAAGCTCTTCTTCAGACTCGCTCGGCGTGTCCCGAAAGGACGGACGAACTATCACCGTGCCACTGGCTTGGTATCCAAAGCGCCGTCATGCTTCGCCGGAGCAACTCCGGAATTGGAAGGTCGCGGGCGGAGGGTAGGGCATGCATGGGCCGGACCTGGATGAGGATTTAAGCACCGAAGGCTTGCTGCGTGGCGCCCCCGCACCGCGCGACCCGTCTAGGCGTGATCCACAGACAATACCTGCGCATTCTCTGTGATAAAGTCTTGCGCAAGCCATGCGGATCTTCGTCTTAGGAGCCGGGGCGACCGGCTCGCTTCTCGCACAATTGCTGGAGCGCCAAGGACATACGGTTTGGTGTGGGGACCGCGATCCGGAGCGGGCGCGGCGCTTCCTCGGGAAGAGAAGCACGATCCCGGTCACGGAAGTGAATGCGCGAAACCTTCGGGGCATCGTGAAGGTGGCGAAGGGCTGCCAGCTTATCGTTAATGCTTCCGCTTCCGTTTTCAATGAGATTGTGTTGCGGGCAGCGCTCCGGCTGCGGGTGCATTACCTCGATCTAAGCTCCCACCTTACTCGTAACCCCTTCAAGGCCGAGCAGTTCCGCTACACCAAAAGGTTCGAAGAGAAGAACCGCGCGGCGCTGATCAACGCAGGGGTGGCTCCGGGGCTGACGAATCTGCTGGTAAAGCGGGCCGCCGATATGCTCGATGAGGTGGCGTCCGTACACATCCGGCTCTACGAAAGCAGCGAGAGTGAAGACCCCATTTCGCAATGGTCGCCGGAAGTGTCGTTCGACGAAGCCGTTTCGCACCCGCGCATTTACCGTTCCGGGAAATTCCAATTGGGCAAGCGGTTTTCGGAAATCGAGAAATTTCGGTTCCCTGACCCCATCGGCGCGGTGCGCGTGGTGTTAGCTGCGCAGGACGAAGTGGCCACCTTGCCGTACTTCATTAGCATGCGGGACCTGGATGTGAAAATCGGAGGAAATGAGATTGACCGCCTGCGCCGCTGGCACAAACAGGGGAAATTATCAAAGTCACGCGGGATGGCGCGGCACCGCTTTCCCCAGACATTTTCTCCCAAAAGAATCGCCAAGCTGATTCGGCAAGGGATTCTGCAGAATGCCAGGTTCGCGGCGGCGGTATTGGTCAAGGGCGGGAAGCACGGCAAGGCTGCGGATGAGCATTTGTTCATACGAAGCGACTGCATGTTCCCGACGCTGTACCAGATCCGGCAGCAGGGACGCCTCACCACGCCCGTGGCTTATGCCACGGCGCATGTTGCGGCGCTATTCGTTAAGTTTTTTCCGCGGGAGCTTGCGGGAGTCTTTGCTCCCGAGATGTTGCCAGACGAAACGAGGCGAGCGATCCTCTCCGGGATTCGCAACAACAGCATTCGAATCACGCACAAAACTACTGTCTTGAAAAACAGCGCTGAAGAGGACGAGGAATTCTAAGCAAGCATCTGCGATCTTGCGAAGAGCAACAGGCAGGCTCCGGCATATGGCTTGGTGTGTCGCGGTTTCAACAACAACGGTTGGGGCGGGAATAGCGGCGATTGAGCTGGTCGACGTAAAACTCGGCCTGGCTCAGGGTGCGGCCGGAACCACTATGGTAAGCCTTCGAACGTAAATAGCTTTCGTAAGCCGCGTCGCCACACCATTCGCGGAAGCCACGCCAGAAGCGGCGAAGAAAGCGTTTCGTCCGTTTGGCTGCTTTGCGCATCAATCGTCTCCGATGGCGTCGCCGACCATGGCGTCGTGCCCGGCCCCGGAAAAATCTTTGGCCCATCGCGTCGCAACGTAAGGCGATTCATGGAGCACGGCTTCGCGGCGTTTGCTGAGCATCGAATACCACTGGAAAATGGCCTCGACCACCAAAACGAGCACCATGACGGCGAAAATGGCGGTTACAGCAGCGTCGAGACGCAGATTAAAAATCAGGCGATGAGTGTCCGCCAACTTCTCAGCGGCGATTTTGCCTGCAGCGATTTGCGCGGCGATCGCGTTCGCGCCGGAGAGGAAGCCGATGCGTGGATCGGGGTCGAAGATTTTCTGGTAGCTTGCCGTCATAGTGACGATGACAAGCCACAAGGTTGGCACGAGCGTCACCCAAATCCAACGCAAGCGGCCCATCTTTAAGAGAATCGTTGTAGCAACAACGAGCGCCACCGCCGCCAGCAACTGGTTTCCAATGCCGAAAAGCGGCCAGAGAGAATTGATTCCGCCTAGCGGATCGATGACTCCCTGATACAGAAAATAACCCCACATTGCGACGATGACTGCGCTGGACAAGAGGATTCCCGGCATCCAGCCTCGGCGCCCGAACGGGGCCCAGATCCGTCCGCCAAGCTCCTGAACCATAAATCTCCCGACGCGCGTGCCGGCGTCGAGCACGGTGAGGATAAAAAGCGCTTCGAACATGATGGCGAAGTGATACCAGATGCTGAGAAGGCGTGGCCCGCCAATCGTGTTCGAAAAAATTTGCGCCATGCCGACTGCGAGCGATGGCGCACCGCCGGCGCGATTCCACAACGTAATTTCTCCGACGGCGTGAGCCAGATTCGTCATCGTCTCCGGCTGCAAGGGATAGCCCCAATTGCTGATGGTGGCCGCGCCAGCGGCCGCAGTCGCGCCGACAATGCTTGGCGGGCTGTTGATGGCGAAATAGACGCCCGGCGTCATCGCGCAGGCGGCGATCATGGCCATGATGCCGACAAAGGATTCCAGCAGCATGGCGCCGTAACCGATAAAACGGGCATGGCCTTCGCACAAAATCATTTTCGGCGTGGTGCCGGAAGAGATCAGCGCATGAAAGCCGCTGACCGCTCCGCAAGCAATGGTGATGAAGCAAAACGGGAAAATCTTACCGGCGAAAACAGGCCCAGTGCCGTCAATAAAGCGCGTCAGCGGCGGCATGAGCACTTGCGGCCGGACCAGAAGAATGCCCGCCGCAAGTGAAAAGATGGCGCCGGCCTTGATGAACGCGCTGAGATAATCGCGCGGCGCAAGCAACAGCCAAACCGGCAAAGCGGAAGCAGAGAATCCGTAGACGATAATGGCGGCCGTCAGCGAAAGTCCGCTCAGCGTGAAAACATTGGACCAATAAGGCGAATCGGCCACCCACTGTCCGGCAATCACTACGAAGATTACCAGGGCCACGCCCATGATGGACGCTTCGAGCACTCGTCCAGGGCGCACGAAGCGCAGATAGACGCCAAGCAATAATGCTATTGGAATCGTCATGGCCAATGTGAACGTCGCCCAAGGAGATGCTTTCAAAGCGTTCACCACGACGAGCGCGACGACCGCCAGGAGAATGATCATGATAGCCAACACGGCGAGCTGCGCAATGAAGCCGCCGCGTTCGCTCACCTCTTCGCGCGCCATCTGGCCAAGCGTTTTTCCGTCGCGGCGAATGGAACAGAACAAAATCACAAAGTCCTGCACGCATCCGGCAAAGGCCGCTCCTGCAATCAGCCACAGCGTGCCGGGCAAGTATCCGAATTGCGCAGCCAGTGTGGGACCAACGAGCGGGCCCGGGCCGGCGATGGCAGCAAAATGGTGGCCGAAGAGCACCCATTTGTTCGTGGGGACGAAGTCGCGGCCATCGTCGTGACGTTCCGCGGGCGTGGCGCGCGTATCGTCGAGCGCGAGAACTTTCGCCGCAACAAAGGCGGAATAGAGCCGGAACGCGACCAGGTAACAACAAAGCGCGGCGATAACAAACCACATGGCGTTTAGCGGCTCGCCACGATGAATGGCAATTGCGCCAAGTGCTCCCGCGCCAAGAAGCGCCACAGCTAGCCAGGCAAGAATGGAAAGGGCACGTTTCATTTTCCGACATGCCCGAACGTCAGGGCCATTGTGAAACTGCGACGTGCGGCATCGTAAGCGAGAGTCCGGACAACGTCAATTGGCGAAACGTCAGAATCTCGCCTGCGAGGCTAAATCCTTTGTCGCTGCACGCATTTCGCAGATAGAATGCCGCGGACAGAAAAACTTAGTGAAGGAGCGCTTCATGCGGCGGATCTTTTTGCCAGCCCTCATTTTTGGGTTTCTCGCCTCCGGCTTTGCAGCCCCTGCATCCTCTCCGGCAGAACAAAAGAAGGAAGGACTGCCGCATCCACGTACGCTCGAAGAATTGCAACATGCCATGAAGGACGAAGTCGAGAAGGAGCACGTCACCGGAGCCGGTGTGGCGTTGGTTTCGCATGGCCAATTGTTGTGGTGCGGCGGAATCGGCAAAGCGGACTTGTCACCGAACCGAGATGTTACTTGCGACACCGAATTTCGAGTCGGGTCTATCAGCAAAACGTTTGTGGCGCTGGCGCTTTTGAAACTGCAGGAAGACGGAAGAATCAATCTGTATTCGCGCTTGCAGGATGTCGCTCCGGAAATCCCCCTGAAAAATCGCTGGGAAAGCACAAGTCCGGTGCGCGTCGTGAATCTTTTGGAACACAGCGCGGGATTTGACGACATGCAGCCGAGTGAGGTCTACAATCGCCGGGACCGTGCGGATTATCCGCTGCTTGAGGTGTTCAATAGATTCCAGGAGCCGCAAGATGTGCGCTGGCCTCCGGGAACGCGGTTTTCCTATTCGAATCCCGGCTACGGCATCGCGGGCTATTTGATTGAAAAAATCGGCGGCCAGCCCTTCGACGCCTACATCCAACAAAACCTTCTTACGCCGATGGAGATTGCTGTCGGCGACTTTCGACTTACTGATGCGAATCGCGCGGCTCTCGCGCAGGGCTACGAGGGGAACCCGCCTCGTGCGGTTCCGTATAAAAATATTTACCTGCGCCCTGCGGGTGACATGAAGGCTTCGCCCGGCGAATTGGCCAAGCTCGTGCAATTTTTCCTGCAGCGCGGCCGGGCCGGCGACGTTCAATTGGTGAAACCTGAGACCATAGCGCGCATGGAATATCCCGAGGCGATTTCCTCCGCGCAGAACGGCCTGCGCTTGGGCTACGGGCTGGCAAATTACACGGAGAGCGACGGCGGCGTCATTACCCATGGCCATGACGGAGGAATTGACGGCTTCATTTCCACGTATAGGTACATGCCGGAGCAAGACTGGGGCTATGTGGTCCTGTTGAACAGCACGGTCTCCTACAAGGCTCTAGAAGACATGAATCATCTGGCCATCGAGTTTCTTTCGAGGGATTTTCCGAAGCCGCAGCAACCCGTGATTTCGCCTGTTGCGAGCGAACTTAAGAAATTCTCGGGCTATTACGCGCCGCGCGCTCCCAGGACCCAGTTGCTTGCGTTTCTTGGCGAGTTGACCGGAGGCACGTGGATTCGGGTGAAAGAAGGCAGGTTGGAGTGTTCGTCGCTTTCCGGGAAGGGGCGTGAACCGTTGTTGCCGGTGGGCAAGAATCTTTTTCGTGGAGAGAGGGAACCTGAGGCTACGGCGGTTTTCTTTCCAGATGCAAGCGGACGGATGATTTATGTCCGCTCCAGCGAAGGCGGGGAAGCTTATGGTGAAAGGGTGTTCCCCATCTGGGTTTTCACGCGGCTCCTGCTCTTGGCTGCATCGGCGGTGGCAATGGCTTCCGCAGTGCCGTACGCGTTGTTCTGGGGAGGGTGGCTGCTGCTTGCGAAATTCTTTAAGAAAATAAAGAGAATACAACACCTGCGCGTGAGAGCGATGCCGCTGTTTGCCGTGCTGAGTCTTCTCTCAGTAGTCTTTGCGTTCACAAAGGTCATGGCCGATATCGGGACGTTCAACTTTTGGTCGTTCCTGATTTGGGTGATGACCATCGTGTTCATGTTGCTGTCGCTGATTGGCCTTGCACTGGCGGTCCGCGCGTCCAAAGCGGAAATGCACAAAGTGGAGCGAGTTTACTTGGTGGTGGTTTCGAGCGCTTGCTGCGTAGTCACACTGTTTCTTTCCTCGTGGCATCTCATTGGCGTGCGCCTCTGGGCGCCGTGAGGAGACGCAATACTTTCGATCAGGCAGAGCGCGGGACTAAATAATCGCGCGTGATTTTCTCGACCGAGGTTGTTCCCGCTTGGCGCATGATGATGCGCAATTCGCGCTGCAGGATTTCGAGAACGGCTTCGACGCCGGCTTGGCCAAACGCTCCAAGCCCCCAGGAATGCGGCCTGCCAATTCCTACGGCGGTGGCCCCCAGCGCCAGAGCTTTGAAAATATCCGTGCCGCGGCGCACGCCCCCGTCTACGATCACCGGCACTTTGCCGCCAACCCCGTCCAGAACTTCTGGCAAGCTTTCAATCGTTGGACGCAGAGTCTCCTCTGCTCGCCCGCCGTGATTTGAAACAATGAGTCCGTCCACGCCGTGCTCGACCGCAAGTTGTGCGTCTTCGCGCGTGACAATCCCTTTGATCAGGAGTTTCCCTGTCACGGTGTCACGCAATCTTTTCACAAAGTCCCAATTCATATTCGGGGGGTGAATCGCAGTGACTTTCGACAGGTCCAGCCCATCGAACATAGGCTTCCGGGCCGCGTATTGGGCGAAGCCCCCCGTTCCTGCTCTAGGCCTCCCCCGCGCCGCGCCGGTGTACGCGCTCTTATGGCAGACGGAACATTCTCTTTTGTCCGCAGACTGCGCTCGGAATAAAGTCTCGCGATTGCTGCCTTCGTGCAGATCCACGGTGAGAACAATGGCAGGGGAACCCGCGGCTGCTGCGCGTTTGACAATAGCCCTGCCTACTTCCCAGACGTTGGTCGGGTAAAGCTGCTGCCACACCGGCCCGCCGCGCGCAGCGATGGCATCTTCAATCGAGGCGGTGGCGGCGGTGGAAAGCATCATCAGGTGGCCTTTGGTTTTTGCCGCTCGCGCCACGGCCAGTTCGCCATCGGGATGAAAAGCTTTTTGTGCGCTTACGGGCGAGAGCACAATCGGGGTGTTCCACTTCACGCCAAAGATGGACCGCGACATGTCGATGTTCGCGACGTCCACCAAACGGCGGGACCGGATTTGGAGGTGCGCATAGCCGTCTCGATTCGCGCGGACGGTTGCGTCGTCATCCACGCCCGTGGCGAGGTACCCCCAATGCGCCGGCGGAATCACCTTTCGTGCCGCGGGCTCAAAGTCCATCACATTGAGAGCCTGGTCGGGAGAGGAGATGAGGTCATCGCTTTGCTGGAGATTTTCGAACCAGCTCAGAAAGTGCTTCTCTCCGTTTGGCGAGGCGGGGAGACGGTTCGCAAGATGGCTTGAAAGGAGGCTCGAGCCGGCAATCAATGGGCTCACTCCGAGCATCTTGAGGAATTTTCTACGAGTCCGGGACCGGTCGGGCGTGTGGCTCATGCGACTCCTCCTCCCTGTGTTGCTCCCTAGTTTGGCAGCGAAGTGTATCGCAGCAGCGGGTACAGGTCGCGGAAAATTTTCACAACCTCGCGGGGGAAGGAAGATCGCATGGCGGCCGTGGAACTCAGTTTGCGGCGCACGATCCACGCGAGAATTTTGTCCCAGTTTTCTGCGGCCGCCGGCCAGCCGGAATGTTTCGTCCACTCGCCTTTCTCCGTCGTGTACCAGTAGCTTTCGTAGCGGCGGCTGAGCCGCTTTTTCTGTTTACCGACCCAGCCGGGGGCAGCTTGTACGCGAACTTGACCGATCAACGCGAGGACCGATTCTTTGCGCTTTCCGCCGGAATAGATGCGAAAGCCTGATGTAACTGTGTCTGCCGAGAGACCGACGTAGAGCTGACCGGTTTCCCCGTTGTCCGGCACGGGAACAGAGAACTTCAGATACATCTGTGTTTTGTAAGGCGTCTTGTCTTTCGCGAAGCGAATATCGCGATTGATGCGCGAGAAGTTCGGACCGGTCCGGCGGGAAACGTCGAAGCTCGGGTTCAGCTTCATCACGTCGTTCGAAACTTCTTCGAGCAAGCGGCGAAAGGGCTGGACCACCGCGGATTGATAACGGTCGCGGTTTTTGTCCATCCACGCTTTGCTGTTATTGCAGCCAAGGTCTTTGAAAAATCGAAAAGTCTCGCGCGTAAAAACCGGTGTGGGCTTCGCCATTTGGGTTTCGATCCTTAATCCAAGGGAGGAACGGCAGCTCAAGAGCCTACACGATTACAAAGAGACGTCAATTCCCGCGGCGTCCAGATAGGGCTTGCGGCCACGTCCCCACAACGGCTAGTCTGCGCGCATGAGCAACTTTACTCCAACTGAAAGAACCAAGGTCCGCCGCAAGCCGGACCGCGGAAGTTACGACCGCGAATTGATTTACCGCATCCTGGATGAAGCGTTCGTTTGCCAGGTTGCGTTCATCGACAAGGGAATGCCAATTGTAGTACCGACCAACTATGTGCGCGTTGGCGACAAATTGTTTCTGCACGGCTCGACGGCAAGCAGGCTGATGAAGACACTCGCGAGCGGCGCGCCATTCTGCCTGAACGTCACGCTGCTCGATGGCATCGTTTGCTCGCCGAGCGCGACAGGCCACTCGGTCAATTACCGCTCTGTGGTGGTTCTGGGGAAAGCAGAAATCGTCGAAGGCGAAGCGGCGAAACTCGCTGCCATGCGCGATTTTGTCGAGTACGTGATTCGCGGCCGCTGGGCCACGGTGCGCCCTCCGACCGAGCAGGAGTTGAAGGGCACAACGGTTCTTTCGGTTCCGTTGGTCGAAGCTTCCGCCAAAGTGCGTACGGGCTTTGCTGTGAATGACGACAAAGACTACGTTGCACAGACCTGGACCGGCGTGATTCCGATGAAGTGGATCTCGCAACCGCCCGTGCAAGACCCGCGCGGCAATCCAGCGATTCCCGCTCCGCCGAATATCCAGAATTATTTACGGCCGCAGTAGAATAGGCGCGCGATGGAACTTGAGCGATACACGGCGGTGGGGGAGTTTATTGACAGTGCCGACTCGGAGGTGCGGGGGTTTGCGAGGCAGGCGGCAACCGGCGCGGGCGATGACCTCTCGCGCGCGGTGAAACTGTACTATGCAGTGCGCGACGAAGTTTTCTACGATCCCTACTGTGCGGGAAAGGAGCGGCGGTACTTCCGAGCCAGCGACTGCCTGCGCGCAAAGCGCGGGTTCTGCATTCCGAAAGCGGCTTTGCTCGCCGCGGCAGCGCGCTCGATAGGCATTCCGGCACGCGTGGCCTATGCGGATGTGCGCAACCATTTGTCCACGGAGAAGCTGCGCGAGCTGATGGGCGGGGACCTGTTCATCTGGCACAGCTTCACCGAACTCTATCTGGAGGGCCGGTGGGTGAAAGCGACGCCGGCGTTCAATCTGAGTCTATGCCAAAGGTTTGGCGTGCATCCCCTTGAGTTCGATGGTCGGCAAGATTCGCTCTTTCACGAGTTTGATCGCGAAGGCCGAAGGCACATGGAATATGTCAGGGAGCGGGGGAATTATTCGGATGTGCCTTATGAGCAGATCATCGCGGATTTCAAGAAAGCGTATCCGCGCTGGATGAAGCTTGTGAATGGAGGCAAATGCGGAAATTTCGCGGCGGAAGCGCAGAGCGAGAACCGCTGAACACCTGATCTCCGCATCTGATTATCAAAGCACGATGCCTCGCCAGAGTTAATGACTGGTTCCTGTCTGTCCGTGGCTAACGATGGGCGAAGGCTACGGGCCGGTTTTGATCAGCACCACGTTTTGCTCGATGGGGCCGCGCGAGAGGGCGATGCGCTTGCCGTCCGGAGACCAGGCAAACCCGTGAATTTCAGATTTGGGCAAATGAGTGAGTTGCTTGCCTTGGGAGCCGTCAAAGGGA
The DNA here is from genome assembly GCA_035262885.1 of Candidatus Acidiferrum sp. Classification (GTDB taxonomy): domain Bacteria; phylum Acidobacteriota; class Terriglobia; order Acidiferrales; family UBA7541; genus Acidiferrum. The sequence goes on along the minus strand of DATFRZ010000064.1, from coordinate 19,233 downwards.
TAGGTCCAGAGATTGGGGACGCCGTTGCGATTGTCTAGCGCGGCCATACCGCGGCCATCGGACATCCAACCTATGATTCCCATGGGGTCGAGCGTGGGCGGAGCGTCGCGGCAGAAGAGGGGAGGGCCACCGGAGGAGGGAAGAATGCAGCCCTGGATTCTTCCGGTCTTCGGCTCCATGAAGGCCGCCATAATACGAGTTCCATCCGGGGAATAAGCCACGTCGCCAAGGACCAGGAGGTCGGAAAGGGGGGCAGGAGGACCTCCGCCTAGGTCCATCCTATAGAGGAGGGTGCGACCGTCTCTGCTCACCCCGGAAAACGCCAGATTGTTCGATTGGATGTTGCAGCTTGGGCCGCCCTCGCCGCCGCCATTCGTAATTTGCACGATGTTGTTGCCTTCGAGGTCCATCTTGAAGAGATGATGAATGCCCGCGGGGTCGGATTCAAAGACAATGGAGCGTCCCGATTCGCAGACAGCAGGCTGCGTGTGGAAATAGCGGTCATCGGTTACCTGGTGGACACTGGAGCCATCCGCATTGACCATCCAGATTTGATACGTGTCGCCCACGTTCCCTTGGTAGACAATCCGGCCATCGGTGGTCCAGGCCAGGCCACCCATGCCGTCCATGCGGCCGGAGGTGATTTGCACCGCAGTGTCGGCATCATCGGCCGGACCCACCCAGAGGTTGACGTTGATGTCGCTCTGGATAGCCAGGAGAGAGCGCGAATCAGAGGCCACACTGAGAGACATGTAATTGTTCACGTCACCAGTAATTTTGTGCGCCTCCGCACTGCCTTGGGCGTTCCAATAGATTTGCTGGGGAGCGCCGGTTTTTTCTTGCGCGGCGATGAAAATGCCGCTGCCGTCGGGAATCCACAGGAGGTGGTTGATAGTTCTCCAGTGGACAGGCGAAAAGGCCTTGGCGGACCCGTCGCTGGTGGAGACATTCAGGAGATGGAGGTTCAGGCCGTCGACGGCCGGATCGGAAACCGAAACGGCTACGCTCTTGCCGTCCGGCGCCCAGGAGGGAAGGGCAAAGGGACCAATGTCATTGCCGATGCGGCGGGTAGCCAGCTTGGTTTCGTGACCACCAGAAGAATCCGCGAGGATGAGGTGGGATTCGCCCTTGATCGGGTCGTTGCGAACAAAAGCCATTTGCCTCCCGTCGGGAGAGAAGCTGACGGGACTATCCAGGTTGTCCGCGAGCTTGCGAGGCGTGCCTCCCAGCACAGAAATCTGGTACAGGGTCCCAAATCGATCCGTCAGATTCACTCTTTCCAGATAGTCAATGAAGCTACCATCGGGAGTGAACTCTGGAATCAGGTAAGCGCGCGGCGCCGGAGGAAGGAGCTGAACGCTATTGGTTGAGGCCAGCTGACGAAGCCATAGGCTTTTTTTCCCATTGTCGTCCTGACTGTAAACCACATAGCGGCTGTCGGGAGAGAGCCCGGCAGAAAGGGCCTGGCCGGTGGTGGTGATTCGCTGCATGCGGATAGACGAAAAATCCGCACGGTGCAGGCCGCGTGGCAGGAAATAAATTGCGGCCACAAGTGCGGCGAAAAGCAAGACCACGATGGCGACGGTAAAGATTTTTATACCCGGAAGTTTTGCCGCCGGAGCGGCAGCTTGCGGCTGGTTCGTTCGAGCGGCGCTTCCAGACGTTGGAGTTGCTTCAACCGGCGCCCCAGGCAAAAAAATCCAGAGAAGGACATAGGCCAAAAAACCGATGCCAAAACCAAAGGCGAGAACAAGCCAGAGCACCCGGACGAGGGTGGCATCCATGTGGAAATAATCGGCCATGCCCCCGCAAACGCCGGCAATCTTTTTGTTCGTCGCGGAGCGGGTCAATTTTTTCTCGCCGCTCGTCTCGACTGACGGTCCCGGCGAAACAGATTCCGTCTGTTTCCTGGCGGCACTTCCGGCGGCGGACTGCCAGACCTTGACTTTGCCGGAAGCGGAGTCGCGTCGCTGGCGCTGAAGGTCAGCACGCAAATCTGACGCGCTCTGGTACCTGAGCGTGCGGTCCTTTTCGAGCGCTTTGTCCAAGATACGGTCGAGTTCGAGCGGAAGAATGGGATTGAGGCTAAGAGGCTCAAGGGGCTGGCGATTCAGAATTCCATCAAAAACCACACCGGAAGTGGGACCGGGAAAAGCTTGTTTGCCCGTGGCCATTTCATAAAGAACCACGCCGAAAGAAAAGAGATCAGTTCGAGCATCGAGATCTTCGCCGCGCACCTGCTCCGGAGACATGTAGGCAATGGTGCCGAGGGCGGTGCCCGGACTGGTCAAGTTGTCGTCGAGCACCGTCGCTCCCCAAGCGGTCATGGCCACGGTTGCCGGGGAAGCGGCCCGCGGGCCGATCTTGGCGAGACCAAAATCGAGAATCTTGGCTTGGTTGCGGGTGGTTACGAAAATGTTGGCCGGCTTGATATCGCGATGGACGATGCCTTTGGCGTGAGCGGCATCGAGGCCGTCGGCAATTTGGATACCGAGGTCGAGAAGCAACTCTAACGGCAGAGGGAGGCCGGCAATTCGGTCGCGAAGCGTTTGCCCCTCAAGAAATTCCATAACCAGGAAGCTGCGGCCGCCGGATTCGCCGATATCGTAGATGGTACAGATGCTCGCGTGATTGAGCGAAGAGGCTGCGCGTGCTTCGCGTTGGAAGCGCTCCAGCGCCATGGGATCCTTGGCTAGTTCGTCGGGAAGGAATTTCAGTGCGACGAAGCGTCCCAGGCGCGCGTCCTCGGCCTTATAGACGACACCCATTCCGCCGCCGCCCAGTCTTTCAACAATCCGGTAGTTCGATACAAGGGTGCCGATCATGCGATGAACTTTGCGAAAGTTTCATGGTATGCGGCGCTGAATGCCAAGTCAATCAAAGGGTCGGGCCGGAAATTCAGATGCCGCCAAGGAAACGGCCAGGGTTCAGGGTGCTGGCGGGATCAAGCTGGCGCTTGACGGATTTCATGAGGGGCAGGGAGTCGCCTGGAGGGCCCCAGGCGTCGAAAGCCGGGAGCGGGGCGGGGCGATGGAGAAGGATGAGGGAACCCCCTATTTTGTCGAGGTCCGCGCGCAATGTGGTGAGTGCGGGATGCAAGTTGTCGGAGGAGCCCTCGAGGCGAAGCCAGCCGAGACCGGTTGCGTACACCACTGACATCCATCGGAGGTGCGCAGAATCGGCGGCCTTGCCGAGGAGTTCGACAGTGCGTGCAAGGTCGGTCGGCAGAGTGCCGATTTTGGCGACGGCGGTTTCTGCGGAGTTGGAAAACGACCAGAGTTCTTGACGAGCTTCCCACACGGTTGGAGGGGCTTCCGAGACCTGTGCTGTGCCACAAAGCGCGCGCAACTGAGCAGCTTGGGCGGCGAGGCCGACCTCGGTGCCTTCGAAGAGAATGTCGATGGACGGAGCTGTTCCCGCTGAGAAACATGATTGGAGTGCGACATGGGCGAGCTTGGAATCCTGGATAGCCAACACAAGTCTTTGTGTGTCTTGCAGGTTGGCGGTCGAAATAGAAAACGAGCGGGCATGGCGCGGAGCCGGATGGAGGCGGAAGACCGCGCGAGTGATAACTCCAAGCGTGCCCAGGGCTCCGGTGACGAGTTTCGGGAGGTCGTAGCCGGCAACGTTTTTGACGACTTTGCCGCCGCTCGAGGCCAGTGTGCCGTCAGCAAGGGCGATAGTGACGCCGATGATGAGGTCCCGCAACGCGCCGAAGCGGAGACGAAGCGTGCCGCTATCATTTACGGAGAGGATGCCGCCAATGGTTGCGCGTTCCGGCCACAGGGGATCGATGGCAAGGCGTTGGCCGTGCTGCGCCAGCGCTTGCTGCAAAGCTCGAATGGTGCAGCCGGCTTCAACGATGACCGTAAGGTCAGCCCAGGCGTGTTCAAGGACTTTGTTGAGACGAGCGGTGGAGAGAATGAGATCAGCGCGCGACGGACGATTGCCCCAACCAAGTTTTGTTGCACCACCACGTGGAATGACGGCGAGTCTCGATTCGTTGGCGAGGCGAAGAGTGGTGGCGAGCTGCTGCTCGGTGGCGGGCTCGAGGATCAGTTGCGGCTGAACACCGGAGACTGCATCGCCGGGCGTGGCGGAGCGGATATGGTCGGAGCCGAGGAGGGCGTGAAAGGAGTTTTCGGTCTGGTTCAACATGGCTTGCAACGGGACGATACATCACAATCGCGGTGATAGGAAATCGAGGAGAGATTTCTCACTGCAGGCCGACGCGTCGCGGGAAGCGACGCGAAGAATACACCCCGGTCGGCTTCGTTCGATTGACCATTGCGTGTTAGCCAACTTTTCAGAAGCGGTCCGCGAGGCCGGCGATTTCGAGGGGGTGCGGAACGTATTCGCCGGGTTTTTCGCCGCAGAGGCGCGGTGTGGGAAAGACTTTTGTGGGATTCGAAAGCTGTAAGAGATCAAAGGCGCAGCGGACGCGCTGCATCGTGGCGAGATCCGGTTCGGCAAACATTTTGGACATCATGCACTTTTTTTCTTCGCCGACACCATGCTCGCCCGTAATGGACCCGCCGGCGGCGAGGCAAACCTCCAGTATTTTCATCGAGAGCGCGAGGGCGGCATCTTCCTGGCCGGGGATCCGGCGATCATAGAGCACCAGCGGATGCAGGTTGCCATCGCCTGCATGGAAAACGTTGGCGACGCGCAAGCCGTGCTCCTTGCTTAGGCGCTCGATTTCGCTCATTACCTGAGGAAGCGCCGTGCGGGGGATCACGCCATCCTGGACGATGTAGTTGGGAGAGATGTGGCCGACCGCCGCGAAGGCAGCCTTGCGTCCTTTCCAGACGAGCGCGCGCTCGGAATCGGATTGCGCAACGCGAATCTCCCAGGCGCTATTCGAACGGCAGATTTCGCCAACGTGAGCGAGCAGGGCTTCAACTTCGGCCTGAGGGCCATCGAGCTCGACGAGAAGAAGGCCGCCGCAATCGGGATAATTGGCGTGAACGGCGGCTTCTGCAGCTTGGATGGCGAGATTGTCCATCATTTCGATGGCGGCGGGAAGCATGCCTGCCGAGATGATGCCGCTGACGGCGGATCCAGCTTCGTTGGTGGAAGCGAAGGCGGCAATGAGCGTGCGCACACATTCGGGGTGCTTGACGATGCGGAGAATGATTTTCGTGGCGACTCCCAGCGTGCCCTCCGAGCCAACAAAAACACCGGCGAGATCGTAGCCGGGCGTGTCGAGTGCTTTTCCTCCGAGATGCACAAGCGAGCCATCGGGGAGAACAACTTCAAGCCCCAGGACATGCGTGGTGGTGAAGCCGTACTTGAGGCAGTGCGCTCCGCCCGCATTCTCCGCGACGTTACCACCGATGCTGCACACGGATTGCGAAGAAGGATCGGGCGCATAGAAGTATTCGTGAGCCTGGACGCGGGCGGTGACAGCCAGATTGATGACCCCAGGTTCGACAACGACACGAGCGTTGGGTATGTCGACATCGAGGATGCGATTCATGCGCGCCAGGCTGAGGACGATGCCGTTCTCAACCGGGAGCGCGCCGCCGCTGAGGCCGGTGCCGGAACCGCGCGCAACGAAAGGGATTTTTTCGCGATGGCAGATACGCACGATCGTTTGCACTTGTTCCGCGGAAGTGGGGAGCAAAACCGCGCGAGGCAAAACGCGGAAATTGGTGAGGCCGTCGGATTCGTAGGTGTGAAGCTCCTCAGGGGAGGAAATGAATCCGCGGTCGCCGACGATGGCGCGAAACTCGTTGAAGATACTGGCGTCCATGGTATGTGAGTAAAGGATAGTACGCTTTCAGCGCCGTGGGCGAGTTTAGTGCACAACTAGCTTGGTGAAGGGGAATACGTAGGCCTGCAGGAAAACGAAAACGCCAACCAAACAGGCAAGGGCGATACTGTGAAAAAAGACATAGCGCAAGATGTTTCCCTCATGCCCATACCATTCCGTAGCCGTGCTGGCGACCACGATACTCTGCGCATCGATCATTTTGCCCATCACACCCCCGCAGCTATTGGCAGCTGCCATCAAATTTGGGGAGAGGCCAACTTGTGCGGCCGAAATTTTCTGTAAGCTGCCAAACAGCACGTTGGAAGCGGTATCTGATCCAGTAAGTGCGACGCCTAACCAGCCCAACAGGGTGCCGAAGAATGGATAAAACACTCTCGTGCGTGCGAACGCCAGCCCCATCGTCGCGTCCAGGCCGGAATACCGGGTCATGAACCCGATGGCCATCATGGCCGCGATGGTGATCAACGAGAAACGCACCTTGTACAACGTCCTTCCGTACTGCCGCAGCATGGCCATCGGGCCAATGCCCATTACGAAGCCGGAGATGATGGCGGCGACCAGAATGCCCGTGCCGCTGGCCGAGAGCCAGTTCAAGTTGAATACCGCGCCCTCGGCCGTGGGTTTCACGACGACCGGAGGAACGCGCAGGATCAGGTTGTGCAGGCCGGCAATGGGAATCTTGAAAATGGAGATGCCGTCCAAAAACGCTTTGACCGCGGGAAGTCCCCACAGAAATACGACCACGCTGAGGATGGCCCACGGAATCCAGGCCTTGGCAACTTCTGCCGAGCTGTGACCGTGGCTCGCACGAGCCGTGCGGTCGGCTTCATGCCCTGCGAATCCCCAAATCTTTTTCGGATGCCAGAGGAAAAGCAAGGCGACCACGGCAATCATGGAGCACACCGCGGAGACCACATCCACCAGCCAGGGCCCGTGGTAGTTGGATAGCAGATACTGGGGAATCGCAAAGAACGCCCCTGCAGCCAATACAGCGGGCCATATCTCCGTCATTCCGCGGAATCCCGCAAAGGTCCACAGCAACCAGAAGGGCACTAGCATTGAAAAGACAGGCAGGATTCGTCCAGCCATGGCGCTGAGTTGCAAGAGATCGAGCCCCGTCACGCCTTGAAGCGCAATCAACGGCGTGCCTAACGCGCCAAATGCCACGGGAGCGGTATTGGCGATGAGGGAGAGACCGGAAGCCTCCAGCGGCTTGAACCCGAGCCCGATGAGAATAGCTGCGGTCACTGCCACGGGAGTTCCAAATCCCGCCGCGCCTTCAAAAAAAGCACCGAAGGAAAAAGCAATCAGCAAAAGCTGTAAGCGCCGGTCCTGGGTGATACCCATCAGGCTTTCTTGCAAGACTTTGAAGCGGCCCGTGGCGCAATTCATGTCGTACATAAAAATGACATTGAGGATGATCCACCCAATCGGGAACAAGCCGTAACTCGCTCCATACACAGCCGTGCGCGCGCCCATCCCCGCCGGCATTTTGAAAACGCCGATTGCGATGATGAGGCTTGAGGCAAGGCCAACCAGGGCTGCCCAGTGTGCTTTCATTCTCAACAACGCTAAGGCCCCCAGCAGGACGACAACCGGGATTGCAGCGATGAGCGTGGAGAGCCACCAGTGTCCGGTGGGGTCGTAAACTTGTGTCCAAGTCAACGGTAGACCTCCGAGCCTGACAAGCTTGCTTGGGAGTCCTGAGATAGTTCGTTACGGCGTCTTTCTTGTCAAGCAAATGAGGAGCTCACTAAGCTCCCAGGTCCAACCACAACGTCGTAACCTATACCTCGCGGTTCAGGGGCCAAATTGTCGGTTGCGCAACAGCAATCGACTGCGCGAAAATTGAGCTTCCGCCGTGGCAGGAACGTCCCTTAACAGAATCCTGCGGCTGGTTCGCTCCTTTCAACGGAAATAAGCAGCAACCGTCAACCAAGGCAAGGATCAAAAAGAAGGGCAAAGCGTATGACTCAACACATTGGAGAACTCCATCCCCCAGTGAGGCTGATGCTGACGCCGGGGCCGTCTTCGATCGACCCGCGCGTATACCGCGCCATGGCGACACCGCTGGTAGGCCACATGGACCCGTGGTTCCGCGGGTGCATGGACGAGACCCAAATCCTTCTGCGGCAGATTTTTCAGACCGAGAACCGCATCACGTTGCCGCTTTCGGCGTCAGGCTCAGGCGGTATTGAAGCTTCCGTCTTGAATGTTCTGGAAGAGGGTGATGAAGCGATCGTAGCGGTGAACGGCGTGTTCTCCGAACGCATGTACGAGATTGCGACGCGCGCCTCGTCCAAAGTGACAAAAGTTGAGGCTCCCTACGGAAGGCCGGTGGATCCCGAAGAGGTGCGCCGCGCGGGCAAAGGCAAACAGATCAAAATGATCGGGCTCGCACAGGGTGAAACTTCCACCGGGGTGCTCACCAAGATCGACGCCTTCCGGAAAGTCGCGGGCGAATTGGGAGCTTTACTCGTTGTAGACACAGTAGCCTCGCTTGCCGCCGTGCCGCTGCACGTGGACCGCGAACGCATTGACATTTGCTTCAGCGGCTCGCAGAAAGCTATCAGCGCACCTCCAGGAATGTCGCCAATCACCGTGAGCCCCGCGGCGGAAGAAGTGTTTCGCAAGCGCAAAACCAAGGTGCAGAGCTGGTATTTCGATCTGACCACGGCGATGAATTATTGGGGCAAGGACCGCCTGTATCATCATACGCCGCCGATTTCGCTAGTTTTCGCGTTGCGCGAAGCGATGCGCCTGGTCGTCGAAGAAGGTTTAGAATCGCGATGGGAGCGCCATCGCTTGAATCAGTTTGCGCTGATCGCAGGTTTGGAAGCGATGGGACTCAAGCTGCTAGTGGAAAACCCTTCGGACCGTCTGCCGACAGTGACCGCCGTGGTGATTCCAAGCGGCGTGAACGACGAAAAGCTCCGCAACCAGTTGCTTGACGAATTCAACATCGAAATCGCCGGAGGATTTGGCCCCATCAAGGGAAAGATCTGGCGCGTGGGTTTGATGGGCTACTGCAGCCAGAAGCCCAACGTGCTGCTGTTCTTGGCGGCACTGGAGAAGTGCTTGGTCGATCAGGGATTCCGTGTCGGAAGCGGGGCGGGAGTCGGCGCAGCCGTGAAAAGCTATGCGCACGCCGAGGCGGCCGTGGTGACGAGCCGATGACCACAAGGCCCGTGTTGGCAAATGCCGGTGCAATGAGCCAGTTTGTCGGGCCGTTCGAAGTCATCTCCAAACTAAGCGGGCAAACGTACCAGTGCCGCTTCTCACACATGTGGAACGGCATCGCGACGCGGCATGCGGACACCATTGACACAAAATTCTTTGTCGATGGCGAAGCCCATGTCGTGGGGCTTGCTCACACTGCCTTTGTGAAATTCCGCGAAAAGTCCGGCCGCGACCTGACGGATCGCGAAGCCAGTTTTGTGGCCGCGGAATATTTACGGGAGCGGCTGGAAGAAGAGGATATCCGCCCTCTCTACGACGTCCCGGAGAGGGAAGTCCATCGCCTGATCAGCCTGATCGGCATCAAGTAATCCCTTCGAAAGCAAATTGAGAAAGTGAGCCGAAAACGCTGGCGCTCCTTTGCGTTTCGTCAGTCACCGGGCTCGGCGTGGAAAGCATCGAGGATCGGGTGCCGAATGCCGTCGCGCCGGATGAAGTAAATCACCAGAAACATCAAAAGCGCCCCACAAACCATGACTCCAACGGCAATCTGAAGGCTGAACTGCAAGTCGTGAAAGTCCGAGATTTCACCAAGCAGGTGCGGCCCCAAACCTCCGAGGAGCTGCGTAACAAACATGTACACACCGACGGAAGTGGCGTGGGCGCGACGCGGCATCATGTCGTGGATCACCGCGGTAACCGGTCCGTGATACCAAGACATGAAGAAACCGGCGATGGAAAGTCCTGCAAGTACCAGCCATTGCTCGTCGGACTGAATGGCAACGAACAAAAATGGGGCCGCAATCAGGAACGCCACCGCGATGGCTAGCAGCCTTCCATAGTTAAAGCGCTTGTGGAGAGAATCGGCGACATAACCGCCGACCAGGACACCTAATACCGACGCAATCAGCGCAATCAAGGAAAGAGAAACAGATGCTTCACGCAAACTAAACTCTTTGTAACTGACGGCGAAGTCCACACCCCAAAACAGAAGCGACACGCTAGAGAAAGTGATGCAGGTGCCTGCAGCGATCATGGCCACAAAGGCGGGAACACTCAATAGACGCCAAAAGGGCACTACCTCGGAGCGAGCGCCACGGGCGGGTTCTTCGAGGGAAAAGACGGCGACACCGGGAATTATGCCCAGCAGCCCAACCAGAAAAAGCGCGTACTGCCAGCCGTAATGCTGCCCGACGACGCCGCCGAGCGCCTGGCCTCCCACGCCGCCCAGCAACATTCCTGCGGCGAAAATGGCTTGCGCGCGGGCGCGACTCTCCTGCGGAAAGGCGCCCGAGATCATGGATTGCGCTGCCGGAGCGTAGGCGGCTTCGCCAAGGCCCACAGCGGCCCGCGCAAACAACAAGAAAATGTAGGTTAAAGCCAGGCCGCTGACTAGGGTCGCAACGCTCCAGCACGCCACGCCGATGACAATGATCGTGATGCGATTGAAGCGATCGGCAAAAAATCCAAAAGGAATGCTGAAGGCCGCGAGCACCACAAGAAGCCACATTTGCAGAGCCCCGAGCTGCGCATCGGTGGCGTGAAAATGATCGCGCAAGAGAGGAATGAGCGGAACCACCACCTGGCGGGCCGCAAAGTTGACAAAATTCACCAAAGCAAGTACAGCAAGGAGGCGAAACTGTTGGGTATTGAGCGGAGTGGGTTTTGTTGACATGCCAAGCTTGCCGGGTGACCTGCACGCGACCTGGTGGAGCGGAGAGAGGCTACCAGAAACCGGCTCGAACACGAAACGGTTCGTGTCCGCTCGACCTGTACAGATTATAGTACGAACATGAATGCTGCCCCTTCAACGGATGCTACAACGTCACGCCTGACGGCGGTTGTCTCTTATGGCGTGCTGCTCCTCCTGATTTACCTGGTGTTCCGCATCTCCGAGCCGTTTTTGAGCGCGCTGGCGTGGGCTGCTATTCTGGCGACCTTTTTTTACCCGATGCACAAGCGGCTCGCAAAGAGCCTGTCTTCTGTTAAAGCCTCCGTAACCAGCACCTTGGCAGTCACCGTTCTTCTGATTGTCCCGGCTATTTTGGTGGCCACCTTGTTCGTGCGGGAGGCCGTGTCGATTTCTCGAGGCGTGCAACACTCCATTATCGAGCAGCATGCACCTGTGATCGCCAAGAGCTGGGCGTGGATTGCTCATCACGTTCCCGGAATGGATCCCAACACGGACATCTTCGAAGCGCTCGAGCAGGGAATTGAAAAGGAGGCCGGATTCCTGGCGGAGCGCATTGGGACGATTCTGAAGAACATCGCTGCGTTTCTTTTTGACCTGTTCGTGATGATTTTTGCGATGTTCTATTTTTTTCGCGACACCGAGGAGATTCTTGGCGCGGTGAGGAGCATTTTGCCGTTCGATGCTGCGCACAAGGACGCCATGATCACCCAGGTCCAGGAACTCATCTCTGCAAGCGTCATTACTAGCCTAGTTGTCGCAGCCATTCAAGGAGCCCTGGGAGGCCTGGGCTTTGCGCTTGTGGGCTTGCCGGCGCCGGTATTTTGGGGCGTCCTGATGGCCTTCTTTTCCCTCATCCCCGTCGTCGGGTCGGGATTGATCTTTGTCCCAGCCGCGCTCTGGCTGGGCTTTACGGGACACTGGGGCCGCGGGGTTTTGCTCGTGGCCATCTGCGCGGGGGTATCAACTATCGTGGATAACGTGTTGCGGCCATTGTTGCTCGGCGGACGAACGGAATTGAGCGGGCTGTTGATCTTCATCAGCGTTGTCGGCGGCGTCAATCTGTTTGGGATGCTTGGTTTGGTGCTAGGGCCCATCCTTGTCGCCATAGCGGCGGGAGTTTTGAATGTTTACAGACAAAGCGCGGAGAGTCCGCCGATAACCGCTGCGTGACAGCTGACGCGGCCAACGGAGGGTGTTCCTCGCGAGTGTGTTAGAGTAGCCCGCTCGAAAGGATTTCATGGCTACTAAGCCTGCTCCGAAACCAGTCGAGCTTCCGTCGGAAAAGTTGCGCTGGAGGTGTGAGCTCTCGCGGATTCCCTTCGAGACCACGGGGCAAGCCGACCCCCGCGAAGGCTTTATCGGGCAGGAGCGCGCATTGCGCGCCTTGAAGATGGGCGTGGAGCTCTCTGCTCCTGGATACAACGTCTTCGTTTGTGGATTAGCGGGCACGAGCCGCGGCGGAACCATCGCGCGCATGATCGAAGAGCTCCATCCGCCGACCAAGGAATCGCTGGACCGTTGCTACGTCAACAATTTCAAGATACCGGACCGGCCAAGACTGCTGACCCTTCCCCGCGGACAAGCCGATTCCTTCAAGAAAGACATGCAGGCGGGAATCGATTTCTTGCGGCGGCGGATTCCTCAGGTTTTCGAAGGCGAACCGTTTCAGCGCCAAAAGGCAAGAATCGTCGAGCGCTTTACTGTCCGCGAAAAGGAATTGATGGACGATTTCACTCGCCGCATTGCGCGCGACCAATTTGCTCTCGGCCACATGCAAGTTGGCGCTGTAGCGCTTCCCGAAATCTTTCCCGTGCTCGAAGGACAGATGGTTCCCATCGAGGACATTTCCAAGATGGTGCACGAGGGGAAACTTGAGGGCACGGTCGCGGAAGAGATTGAGCGCAAGTACGAGCAATTCCGCCAGGAATTTACCGTTGTTTACCGCAAAACGCTCACTTTATCGCGCGAGCTGGCCAGCGAGCTGAGTTACCTGGAACAGGAAGCGGCTTCCGTGTTGGTGGACGGCGTCATCGAAGAGTTGAAGGAAAAATATCCCGGCGTGAGCGTTGCGGAGTATCTCGAAGAGGTGCGGCATCACTTGCTGGATAATTTGGATCCTTTCAAGGAGCGCGAGGGAGAAGGCGAGCAAGACGAGGAGCCGACACCAGACGGGTCGCCGAAGGCCCCGGGCGGCCCGGAACGCGACCCTTTCCGTGTGTACGGAGTCAACGTCATCCTGGCGCACAATCATGAAGAGACCTCGCCCGTGATTTTCGAGACCACTCCCACGTACGCGAATCTTTTCGGTACGATTCAGCGGGCCTATGATGCGCGAGGCGGGTGGAGCAGCGACTTTATGGATCTGCGCGGAGGCTCGCTGCTTCGCGCGGATGGCGGCTTCCTGATTATGTATTCGATGGAAGCGCTATCAGAAACCGGCGTATGGCGCGCGTTGAAACGCACGCTCAATCACAACCGCCTAGAAATTCAGCCGCTCGAAATGTTTTATCCCTTTGGCGGAAGCGCGCTGAAGCCCGAAGCCATTGACATCAACGTCAAAGTCATCCTCATCGGCGATCGGCAACTCTACGAACTGCTTTACGAATATGAAGAGGACTTCCGCAAAATCTTCAAAGTGCGCGTAGAGTTCGATGAAGAAATGGCCATGAGCGACGGCGTCATCGCGGAATATGCAGGAAGGCTGCGAGCTCTAAGCGAGAAAGAAAATCTATACCCGTTCGACCGAGGCGCATTCGCGGCCATGCTCGAATACGGTGTGCGCCAGGCTGGACGCAGAAATAAAGTAACTGCGCGGTTCGTGGACATCGCCGATTTGGCCCGCGAAGCTCACTACAGCGCGGCAGGAACTGGGGAAACCGTAGTTCGGGCGCATCACGTTCGCCTCGCTCTGTTTTCCAAAATCGAACGCCACAACCTTATCGAAACCCGCATCCGCGAAATGATTGAGGAAGGCACATTGCTCGTGGACGTTGCCGGCACGCGCGTCGGCCAGGTCAACGGACTAAGCGTGCTGGAGATTGGCGGCTATTCGTTCGGCAAGCCGGTGCGTATCACTGCCACGGCTGCATTAGGAAAAGCTGGATTGATCAACGTCGAGCGCGAAGCCAACCTGAGCGGAAGGTTTCATGACAAAGGTGTCCAAATCATCGCCGGGTATCTGCGCAGCCAGTTCGCGCAGGATAAGCCCTTATCCCTCGCCGCAAGCATTTGTTTCGAACAATCGTATTCGGGCGTGGACGGAGATAGCGCCAGCTCGACGGAGATTTATGCGCTGGTCTCCGCGCTCTCTGGATTACCGCTGCGCCAAGACATCGCCGTGACCGGATCCATCAATCAGCAAGGGGACATCCAAGCCATCGGCGGTGTAAATGAAAAGATCGAAGGCTATTTTGACGTGTGTCGCATCAAGGGTTTGTCAGGAACACAAGGCGTGATGATTCCGGAAGCGAACGTCGAAGACTTGATGCTACGGGAAGACGTGCTGGACGCGGTGGCCTCGGGAAAATTTCACGTCTGGCCTGTGGGAAAAATCGAGCAGGGAATTGAAATATTGACCAACGTTTCCGCCGGAAGCAGGAACGGTACGAACCGTTTTGACTCAGGAACTGTATTCGCACTGGTCGATGAACGCCTTCGCGAAATGGCAAAGACGCTGAAGGAATTCGAATGATCTTTCCTGGCCTGCGTTGTTCATTCGATGCCGATGGTCTTTGAAAAGGCAGAAGCCCTGTCCTGCGCGTTGTCGCCAAGAAACCCAGAACAGGGCTTTTTGAGTTTAAGCGGACAGCGCTCCTACGGCTTGTCGGTCGTCGGAGTTGTCGGCGCGGCCGCGGCCGATGGAGCAGCCGCAGGCGCCGCTGCTGGAGCGCCTGAATCCTTGGGCGTTGCCAGGTAACCGGTGATCTGATTTTTGCCGACGTCGAAGACCACGATTTCGTAGGGTGCCAATCGTGGACTGCCCTTTACATAAAATTGCACTGGTTCGCCGGACGTCTTGTCTTTCTTTTCAATGGTCTTGTCATCGGCCACGACGGTGATGGTGTACTTGGACCTCTTGGGATCGGTCCTGTTCAACGAGATGTGCACTGGTCCGACGCGCTGCCCGCTCTTCGATTTTTGCAAAGTAAATTCGTAATAGTTGCGGTCCCCGCGGCGACGCAACTCTTCGAGGTCATCTCGGTTGTGGGCGATCAACCCGCTCATCACGTTCATATCGCCCATGCTCCGGTCGAGCTTGCCCTTGGTAGCCTCGAGATCGCTTTTTGTTGCTTCGAGGTCCTTCTTTGCGCCGCCCACTTCGGTCGCCACGGCGCCAATTTGCTCCTGGCTTGCTTTGATTTGGGTGGTGATCTCCTGGTCGGCCGCTTGCTGTTCTTTGCGGATGTCTTCCGCGCGGCTCTTGGCTTTCGCGAGTTCCGACTGCGTCAGGCCCATTCTTTGTGTGGTGATTTCCACCTGGCTTTTCAAGTCCGCTATTCGCGAGTTGGCCTGATCCAGTTGCGCGCTGAGAATCTTGTTCTGGTCCTTCTGTTTCACCACGTCATCGCTCAGCTTTGCCTGTGTGGTATAACCGAAATAGACGACCACAGCCAACCCGGCAATCACCAACCCGAACAATACCGATATCCACCGAGGAGTTCCCGGTGTTTCGTATCCGTAGGATTCTTGCGGGCTTGGTATGTTTGGAGAAATGCTCATTCTAGCCTCTCTGTGATTGGTATAACCCTAAATGGCCCTGTTTAGAAATTATGGCTTGCAAAAAGCCTTCTGTCCATCTTCTGTCTGCCCGGGACTGGTAAGCGTTGGACGTTTTCGGCGGGTCTATCGTTTCGACGAAGCGCCCTTGGCCTTCAGCGCGGGCCAGCGCGCAAACACCGTTGTAGTTAATCCGCCGCGCGGTGTGAATTCGCCGCGAACGACGCACCATTCCGGTTGAGCCGCAGCGACGATGTCGTGAAGGATTTTGTTCACCGCGTTCTCATAGAAAATGCCGAGGTTGCGGTACGCCAGGAGATACATCTTCAGGGCCTTCAGCTCCAGGCATTCTTTCCTCGGCATGTACTGGATGGTGAGTGTGCCGTAGTCGGGCATGCCCGTCTTGGGGCAAACCGAGGAGTACTCCGGAAACCGCGTAGTAATAACGTACTTTTCGAATTGATTCGGCCACGTCTCCAGCGCCGGTAATTCTGCGTTGATTCCGGCGCGAGCGTGTTCAGCGGTGTAGTCAGGCATGTTTACTCCCTGGGAATTTCATTGTATCTTGCCTGACATCGAGTTTGCTTCTTTCCGTCTTTCAGGGTCCCAGGCACTCAGGGAGATTGAAGATTCAGGCGACCGGGCTCGTTTGTCCAGCGTGTCGCAGTTCGAAATTCCGGCGCTCCCGGCGCCGGACCGTCGTTGACTATCTGCTTAGCGTCGGCGGCGTTTTGCCGTGGCGTTGCCAATCTTGCGAAGCGAGATTTCGCGGACGCCGGACTCCGTTTCGGGATTTGCTGTATGCCCATTGCCGAATCTGCGGCAATCTGGAATTGCAGCGCATCGCAGCGGAGCATGTCCCCGGCCAGATTTCGACGATCGGGCGTTTCCTCGGAGTACCCGCGTTTCGTTGCGTGCCCTGCCGGAACAAATTCTTCTCCCTGAGGCCGCTCCGGTCACAAGGCGGCAGAAAAGCCGCGGCCTGGGGTCGTTGACTCCTTAACCTTCCGCGTCCGTGTCTCCTTTTCTGTCATCCTGTTACACTCAGAGGCGGAAACCATCGAGGAGATGGCCATGTCTGAAGCCGCGAAGTCCACTATGACCGCGGGGGCTGCCGCCAAGGGCCCCACGCGCACCGAGTCGGACTCTATGGGGAAGATCGAGGTTCCCGCCGACCGCTACTACGGCGCGCAAACCGCCCGCTCGCTCATCCACTTCGCCATCGGCAAAGACACTATGCCGCCCGAGCTGATTCGCGCCTTCGGCATCCTGAAGAAGGCCGGCGCGCTGGTGAACCAGGACCTCGGCAAACTGCCGGCCGAGAAAGCACAACTTATCGTGCAAGCCGCCGACGAAGTCATCTCCGGCAAGCTCAACGAGCATTTCCCGTTGCGCCTGTGGCAGACCGGCAGCGGCACGCAAACCAACATGAACGTCAACGAAGTGATCTCGAACCGCGCCATCGAGATCGCGGGCGGCGTGATGGGCAGCAAGAAGCCCGTTCACCCGAACGACGACGTCAACATGTCGCAGTCCTCGAACGACACGTTTCCCGCGGCCATGCACATCGCCGCCGCCACGGAAACCGCTCGGCGGCTGCTTCCGGCGATCAAGTTGTTGCGCGATGAGCTCGACGCCAAAGCCAAGGAGTTCGCCGGGATCGTTAAAATCGGCCGCACGCATCTCCAGGACGCCACGCCGCTTACGCTGGGCCAGGAATTTTCCGGCTACGTCAACCTGCTCGACCGCGACGGCGGGCGCGTGGCTGTCGCGCTTGACGGCTTCTACGACCTGGCCATCGGCGGCACCGCCGTCGGCACCGGCCTCAATACGCATCCGGAATTTGCCGAGCGCGCCGCGCGCAAAATCGCCGACCTGACCGGCCTGCCGTTCCGCTCGCATCCCAACAAATTCGCCGCGCTCTCCGCGCACGACGAAATCGTGTTCGCCTCGGGCGCGCTGAAGACGCTTGCCGCCTCGCTCATGAAAATCGCGAACGACGTTCGCTGGCTTGCTTCCGGCCCGCGCTGCGGCCTTGGCGAACTCACGCTGCCGGAAAACGAGCCCGGCTCCTCCATCATGCCGGGGAAGGTGAACCCTACGCAGTCCGAAGCGCTCACCATGGTGGCCGTGCAGGTGATGGGAAATGACGCGGCCATCGGCTTCGCCGGCTCGCAGGGCAACTTCGAGCTCAACGTGTTCAAGCCGGTGATGATTTTCAACTATCTGCACTCCGTCGAGCTGCTCGCCGACGCCTGCAACAGCTTCACCGCGCACTGCGTGCGCGGCATCGAAGCCAACAAGAACACTATCGACCGCTACGTCCACAACTCGCTGATGCTGGTCACCGCGCTTGCTCCCAAAATCGGCTACGACAACGCCGCCAAGGTCGCCAAGACCGCGCATCATGAAGGCATCAGCCTGCGCGAAGCCGCCGTGAAGCTCGGCTTCGTCACCGCCGCCGAATTCGACACCCTCGTCAAGCCCGAGGACATGACCCATCCATGAGCGAGCGTCCTAACCGGTACGATTTAGTTTCGTCCGAAGCATGCGCTCACAAGGTTCAATCGTCAGCCAAAAGTGTGGATGGGATGGCTGGAACAGCTACGATGCTGACGGGACGGCGGGCCTAGCCTTCCAAAAAGCTTCAGGGTTTGGGTTTTTGAGTTCCGCGCTCGGACTCAGGGAGTACCAATTAACGACTACGTCATTCGGATGATTGAGACGCCCACAAAAGATCGGCTCGCGAGGCTTTCGGCTCGCCTAGAAAGCCGAAACGGGATACGTTAGTCTCCGAGCGATTGATGACACATTTTCTTAAAGACATATTGCGGCAGCCGGAGGAGTTGCAGCGGACCGTGGAGCTCCTGGAGGGGCCGAATGGCGCCGGACGAGGCGCGCTGGAGGCGGCGACGGCGGCGGTTCGTGGTGCGCGGCATGTCTACTTGACGGGAATTGGAAGCAGTTGGCACGCGGCGCTGAACGTCAGCGGGATGTTTCATCAGGGCGGGCATCCCGTCTACTTGCTCGACGCTGACGAATTGCTGAGGTTTGCCGTGTTTCCCAAGGACTCCGCGATGATCCTGATTTCGCGGAGCGGCAAGAGCACGGAGATTGTGCAATTGGCAAGAAAAGTGCGTCAAGCAGGCGTCACCGTCATCGGGATCACGAATGTTCCCGAAGGGACGCTAGCCAAAGAAGCGCATACGGTTATCGTCGTGCCTATCAAGCTCGATCACGCAATTTCGGTCAACACCTACACTACGCTGGCGCTGGCGGCGGGGATGCTGGCACATACCGTGGTTGCGGAAACAAGCGGCAGTTCCTCAGGGGCTAAAGCCCCCCTTGCAGGGACGGCTTCAATGTCGGAGCGAAAGCTCCGACCCCCTAACGGTTCAGAGCTTGCAGCATCGCTCTCGAACGCTCTGGGGCAGACTGGCCGGGTGATTCCTGAATGGCAAGAACAGATTGCCAGGTCGGCGTGGCTTGCGCCGCGTACCACGACGTACTTCCTGGCGCGCGGGGCGAGTCTTGGCAGCGCTTACGAAGCGCGGCTGATATGGGAGGAAGGCGTGAAGTCTCCCGCGACGGCCATGGGCAGCGGCAGCTTTCGCCATGGACCGCAGGAAATCGTGAGCAAAAGCATTCGCTTCGGGATGTGGATGGACGGCGCGCAGATGCGCGAGCAGGACTTCGCCGTGGCGAGCGATCTGCGGAAGCTTGGCGCGAACGTCATGCTGATTGGGCAGAAAGTTTTTGACGGTGCGGGCGATCTGGTGTTCCAGCTTCCGGCAATTCCCGCGGAGTGGCAATTCCTGATTGACATTATTCCGGCGCAGCTTGTCGCCGAGCGGCTCGCGGGGCTCTCTGG